>JAGPIR010000043.1 GCA_018054915.1 Allobrachymonas sp. | reverse complement strand
CTTGGTCAACAGCGTAGTGTCTTCCTTGCGCAGGCCCACACCATAGTCTTCGCTGCCGAAATTGTCGGTCAGGACCCTGTATTCGCCCGGCTTCTTGCTGGTGTAGTAGCGCCCCACCACTTCATCCACCACCACGGCGTCAAGGCGCCCGGTGCTCAGGTCCATCAGCGCGGCCACGTTGTCGCCAAACTTCTTGAGTTCCTTGAACTGCTTGGAAATGTCTTCCTTGCTCACAGCGTCCACTGCGCTGCTGCCGTCCTGCACACCCACGACCTTGCCAGCCATGTCGGCCTTGGCCTTGATTGGCGATTTAGCCGTGACAATGACGATCTGGTGGTTTTGCATATAGGGCTTGGTGAAGGCCACGTTCTTCTTGCGCTCTTCGGTGATGGTCATGCCATTCCACAACGCATCCACGCGCTTGCCATTGAGTTCGGCTTCTTTGGCGCTCCAGTCGATTGGCTTGAATTCCATTTCCACGCCCAAACGCTTGCCTGCTTCGCGGGCCAGGTCGATGTCATAACCTACCAGTTCGTTTTTATCGTTCTTGAAGCCCATGGGCGGGAAGTTGTCGTCCAGGCCAATGATGATTTTCTTGGGAAGTTCGGCTGCTGCAGCCGAAGCTGGCGCAGAAGCGGCCGAAGCAGCCGCCGTTTTGGTATCGGCCGGCTTGGAGCATCCCCACAGCATGGCAGCGGCCGTCAGGGCAGAGAGTGTGGAAAACAAGGCGAAGGAACGTCTGTTCATGGTGTCAACTTTCAAAATTGGAAAAGTAACAATGCCAAAGGATGTAAAACTGTAACCGCAACCGTGAATGATACTGCGCCCGCTGGCCGGATCGGCATTCTTGACAAAGACAATGGAAAAACCACACAAATGACTGTCTTTGCAGATGCTGGGCAGCCAACCGGGCCCATTGGCTTTGGGGTAGACAGGCTGACGCCCTATCTGCCGTTGCCTTAGCCTTACATAAGCAGCGTGTCTTGTGGTCCGGCATGCGTTCATTGCCGGTGGTTCTGCCGGTAGAATCAGCCATTTTCCAGCCGTTTTATGCCGAGAACAACCGCCATGACGCCCACTTTCCAACAGATCATTCTTTCTCTTCAGGAATATTGGGCGGCACAAGGCTGCGCTCTTCTGCAACCCTATGACATGGAAGTGGGCGCAGGCACGTCACACACGGCCACGTTTTTGCGCGCGATTGGCCCAGAGCCATGGAAAGCCGCCTATGTGCAGCCCAGTCGGCGCCCCAAGGATGGGCGCTACGGTGAAAATCCAAACCGCATGCAGCACTATTACCAGTACCAGGTGGTGCTCAAGCCCGCCCCGTCCAATATTCTGGACCTGTACCTCGGCAGCCTGGAGGCGCTGGGTTTTGACCTGAAAAACAATGACATCCGTTTTGTGGAAGATGATTGGGAAAACCCGACGCTTGGGGCCTGGGGCCTGGGCTGGGAGGTCTGGCTCAACGGCATGGAAGTCACGCAATTTACCTATTTCCAGCAAGTGGGCGGCATTGATTGCAAGCCGGCTACGGGTGAAATTACTTACGGCCTGGAACGTCTGGCCATGTATCTGCAAGGCGTGGACAACGTCTACAAACTACAGTGGACCGAAGGGTTGACCTACGGCGATGTATACCTGCAAAACGAGCAGGAACAAAGCGCCTACAACTTCGAACACAGTGATCCGGATTTCCTGTTTACGGCCTTTAACGCCCACGAAAAACAGGCCCAATACCTGATGGAGCAGCAACTCGCCTTGCCAGCTTACGAGCAGGTGCTCAAGGCCGGGCACACCTTCAACCTGCTGGATGCCCGCGGAGCGATCAGCGTGACCGAACGGGCCGCCTACATTGGGCGCATCCGCAACCTGGCGCGCGCGGTGGCGCACAGCTACTATGAAAGCCGCGAACGCCTCGGTTTTCCCATGGCGCCGCGCCAATGGGTTGAACAACTGCCGCCGTCCGAAAAGAAAGCCGCCTGACTGGCGCAAGGAGTTTTTTCACATGTCCCTGTCCATGCACCAGGCCAGTGTGCCCGTTTTCCTGCGCGCGCTCGACAACCTGCACGTTGTACTGGTTAAGGGCGCGGCCCATGCCAAAAGCAAAAATGTCAGCGATGCTGTCATGCTCAGCACGCGCCTCATTCCCGACATGTATCCGCTATCGCGACAAGTGCAAATTGCGTGCGACATCGCCTGCCGTGGCGCCGCCCGGCTGGCCGGGGCCGAGCCGCGCAGCTTCCCCGATACTGAGCAGACCTTCGACGAACTGCTGGCGCGCATCGACACTGCCAAATCGTACATCCGCAGTTTTGCTGCCGCAGACATCAACGACAGCGAGGAGCGTCAGATCACCCTCAAAACCGGCGGGCGCGAATGCACCTTTCGCGGCCAGGATTTTCTGTGCCATTTCGTGCTGCCCAACATTTTTTTCCATTGCACCACCGCCTACAACATCCTGCGCGAAGCAGGAGCCGCGTTAGGCAAGGCCGACTTCATCGGGCCGCAGCCTTGAGCCCATTGCTCCGCACCGCGAGAGATTCTGTGCCCGGTGCGCTGGCGTCTGGCGGCAGGGCCAGATTCCAGCCAGGCCCCATGCAACCGTAACATTGCGCGCATGACTGCTGACCTCTTTCCCCATCCGTGGTTGGTCAACAACCTGCTTGATGCCAGCTTTGTCGATCAAAAAACGGCTGAGCTGACAAACCAGCCCTTGCCCTATGGGCTGGCAGACTGGCTGGCGCAGCACTTCATGCCCGAGCTGGCGCACACCAACGAAGCGCAACTGGAGCATAGCTTCATCCGGCCTTTGCTGGAGCGCATGGGCTGGCGTCCCGTGCCACAGATGAACTACACCGTGCAGGGCAAGCAGGCCAAGCCGGACTGGTGCCTCGCGCTCAATGCCTCTGCTGCCAGCGCCTTGCCCGGCAGCGAAGCGCACGAGGCCCTGCAGCACATGGCCGCCATTTGCGAAGCCAAGGCGTGGAACAAACCGCTCGACACCGGCAAGGCCCATGCAGACAACCCGCACCACCAGTTGATGGATTACCTCGCCACGCTGCGGGTGCGCTTTGGCATACTCACCAACGGGCGGCATTGGCGGCTGTACGACACACGCGAAATCACCGCGCGCAAAACTTACCTGCAGATGGATCTGGAGCAGGTGCTGCACCTGCCTGACGGTGCAGAAAAAGACCGCGCGCTGGCGCTGTTTGCCTTTTTCTTCGGGCGCGACACCTATGCGCCACCGCCGCAAGCCGGTGTGGCCAGCTCCACCGTCAGCGCCATCGAACAGGCCATTGCAGCCGCCGAAACGCACGCACTGGCAGTTGAAGAAAACCTCAAGGCCGTCATCTACGGTTTTGATGGCGAAGATTCGCTGTTCGAGCACATGGGCAAAGGCATCTGGCAGGCGCACCAAACCATGCCCGCTGCGCAACACCCCACGTTGGAGCAGCTTTACGAAAACACCGTCATCCTGCTGTTTCGCCTGCTGTTCGTCGTCTATTTTGAAGACCGCAACCGCGAACTGCTGGCCGCGCACCCCTTCTACCAGCGCTACAGCCTCAAAGGCCTTTACAGCCGCCTGCGGGCCGGGCAGGACCAAACTGGTCACCAGTTCGACGGCATACACGACCTCAAAGAACTGTTCCAGGTGCTCGACGAAGGCGCGCAAGACATCGACATCCCGCTGTTCAACGGCGGCCTGTTCGACCCGGCCCGCGCCCCCTTGCTGCTGGCGCCAAAAATCTTCAGCAACGCCAGTCTGCGCCAGATATTGGAGAAGCTGCTCTACAAAACGCAGCGCGGCCAAACCCTGTTTGACACTCCGCGCGACTTCAACACCATGAGCGTGTCCCACCTGGGCCGCATCTATGAAGGATTGCTCGAATTCCGTTTCGAGCAAGCGCATGAAGCCGCCACCTACCTTGAATACAGCAGCACCGCCACCAAGGGCAAAACCGTCGAAGCCTATTTCGATGCCTACGACGCCGCCCTCATCCGCAAAGACAAGGGCTTTCGATCCTTTCGCGAAATCAGCGTCAAAAAGGGCGGGATCTACCTGAAAAGCGCCAGCAACTCGCGCAAAACCAGCGCCAGCTACTACACACCTGCGGTGCTGGCATCGCGGCTGGTCAAGGCGGGTATTGACCATGCGCTGGCACAGGGCAGGGCGCTGACCGGCCTGCGCGTGCTCGATAACGCCTGCGGCAGCGGCCACTTTCTGGTCGAAGCGCTGGGCTACCTCACCGACCTGGCGTTGCAACGCCTGCCGCACGATGAGGCGTTGCAATGTCTCGTGGCCGAAGAAGGCGAAAAAATCGCTCAGCAACTGGCCTTTCTCAACCTGCCGTACCAGCCAGCGGATGCGCAAATCATCAAACGCGTGCTGCTCAAGCGCTGTATCTATGGCGTGGATTTGAACCCGTTTGCGGTCGAATTGGCACGCCTCAGCCTGTGGATGGACAGCTTCATTTTCGGCACGCCGCTGTCGTTTATCGAGCACCACATCCGCCACGGCAACGCGCTACTGGGGGCCTCCATTGCCGAATTTGTGGCCTACAACGCCAGCGAATGGCAGCAAAATGACTTGTTTGTGGACGACCTGCGCCACCGCTTTGACGAGCTGCGCGGCGTCATGGCCGAACTCGATGCCCTGCGCGACACCACTGCCGCCGAGGTGGAGCAAAGCAAGGCCAAATGGAGCACCGATATTGCTCCGCGGCTGGGGGTGCTTTCGCGCACCCTCAGTTTTTTAAGCACCCGGCGCATGCTGCTGGCCGCGGGCGATAAAAAAGCGGTGGAAGCGCTCGATAAAACCCCCGACCTGCTCACCACCCTGTTCGACAGCCCGCTGCAGGGCAAAGGCAGCCAAAGCGGCATACTCAAAACCATTGCCGCGCACCAGCTCCGCTGGCATTTCTTTCACTACGAAGTCGCCTTTCCCGAAGCCTTTGGCGCGGCAGACACCCGGCAGCGCGGCTTTGACGTGATTGTGGGCAACCCGCCATGGGACAAAACCAAGTTCGCCGATACCGATTTTTTTCCGCAGTACCACAGCAATTACCGCAGCCTCAAAAACACCGAAAAAGCCGCCGTGCAGCAGCGCCTGCTGGGCAGCGCACACCTATTGCAAACGTATCAGGCTACACGGCAGCACATGGAGCAGGCCAACGAGGCTTACAAGGCGCTGTACCCGCACAACAAGGGCGCGGGCGATGGCAACCTGTTCCGTTTTTTTGTCGAGCGCAACCTGGCCTTGCTGGCTCCGGGGGGCAGCCTCAACTACTGCCTGCCCAGCGCCCTCATGTTTGAAGAAGGCTCGCTGGCCCTGCGCCAGCACATCTTCAACCGGTATCGGCTGGCGTTTTTTCACAGTTTTGAAAACAATCGTGGTATTTTTCAGGACGTGCATCGCAGCTACAAATTCGCCCTCATGCAGGTGGTGTACCCTGTTGTTGCCAGCGCATGTGCAGCATCCATGCGCCCTGCAGGCCAAAAATGTGCCGAAGCCCCCGTCGATACGGCACAGGACTCTGCGTCTTCCGTCATCGACACCGCGTTTTACGTACTCGACCCGGCCGAGCTGGACGACCCTGCGCGCCACGTGCCGTACCCGCTGGCAACACTCAAAACCCTCTCGCCGCAGCAATGGGCGCTGATGGAGCTGCGCCAGGGCGCCGATCTGCCCATTCTGCAAAAGTGCTACAGCGCGTTTCCCCCGCTCTCACCCGATTGGCTGGATTTCCGGCGCGAGCTGGACACTGCCATCGACAAAAAGCTGTTCATCGAACAACATACAGCGGGTTTACTGCCGCTATACGAAGGCAAGATGATCTGGCAATTCAGCCATGTGTTTGAGCAGGCGCAGTATTGGTTAGAGCCATCAGCATTTGATGCGCACTTGCAGAGAAAAGAGCTGTACCGGTTGGCGCAGAACCTAAACTTACCACGTGATGAAGCAGACAAACACGCCAACGCACTAGTGCTGGATCGCCACTTTGTGCGGATGTGCTACCGAAAAATTGCACGTGACACCGACGAGCGCACCCTGATTTTTGCCTTGGTTCCCAAGCATTGTGGCGTGGTGGATAGCTTATATGTAAGCGTCCCAAAATGTTACAAAAAAGATACCAGTGGCAATGTGGCTGTACAACCCGTTTCCGTGCTGCGCTTATTACTGGCGCTGGGCTTGTTTAATAGCCTGATAGTAGACTGGCTGGCACGGTTCATGGTGCAGATCAACGTTAATAAAACCTATCTCTGCCGCCTGCCCATGCCGCAGCCGGCCAGCGATGCCGAGATTTTGCAAAACCCGGATTTCCGTACGCTGGCACGCAATGCGTTGCGCCTCACCCTGCATGCGGGCTACAGCGATTTTGCCGCCGATCTGGCCGGGGCCATGCAGGCGCTGGGCGTGACGGCAGCCGATGTGCCCGCCACCGCCAAGGAAGCCGACCGCCTGCGCGCCGAAAACGACCAGATCGTGGCCCAGCTCTACGGGCTGACCGCCGCCGAGTTTGCCCGCCTGCTGGCCAGCTTTCAGGGTATGGCCCGCAAGCGGCCCGAATATCTCACGCTGTTGCAGGAGCAATGGCGCGATACCTTGCCTTTGGCGGCACAATAACCCAATTCGTTCATTTGACAACTACCATGACCACCCAAAACCTGCTTGTTGAACTGTTTGTGGAAGAACTGCCGCCCAAGGCGCTGAAAAAACTGGGCGAGGTCTTTGCCACCCATCTCTGCGATCAACTGAAGGTGCAAGGCCTGGCTGCGCCAGATTCCAGGGTTACGCCCTTTGCCAGCCCGCGGCGGCTGGCGGCGCACATCACCCATGTGGCGGCCAAGGCGGCAGACAAGACCGTGCGCCAGAAGCTCATGCCGGTTGGGGTGGCGCTGGACGCTGGCGGAAACGCCACGCCGGCATTGCTGAAAAAACTGCAGTCCATAGGGGCCGATCCATCGGTTGTGCCGCACATCCAGCGCGTGATGGACGGAAAGTCCGAAGTGCTGGTTCTGGATACGTTGGTAACCGGCGCCACACTGGATGCGGGCTTGCAAAAAGCCCTGGATGACACCCTTTCTAAACTGCCCATTCCCAAGGTCATGACCTACCAGCTGCATCAGGGGTGTGAATTGCCCGGCTGGAGCAGCGTGCAATTCGTGCGGCCGGCACATGGGCTGGTGGCGCTGCATGGGGAAGCCGTAGTGCCGGTGAGTGTGCTGGGGCTCAAGGCCGGCCGTTCCACCCACGGGCACCGGTTTGAGGCCGCATGCGATCCCATTGAGTTTGCCAGTGCGGATGATTACGCCATTGACCTGCGCGAAGAAGGCAGCGTCATTGCCAGTTTTGACGAACGCCGCAGCGAAATCGCCCGCCAGCTCAAGGCCGCGGCCGAATCCCTGGGCAACGGCCTGCGCCCGATTGAAGACGATGCGCTGCTGGATGAGGTGACTGCGCTGGTCGAGCGCCCCAACGTGCTGGTGTGCCAGTTCGAGCAGGAGTTTCTGGACGTGCCGCAGGAGTGCCTGATTCTGACGATGAAGGCCAACCAGAAATATTTTCCGCTGCTCGATGCCGCCGGAAAACTCACCAACAGGTTCCTGGTGGTCAGCAACATCCGGCCGGCCGATTCCAGCGCCGTGATCAGCGGCAACGAGCGCGTGGTGCGTCCGCGTTTGGCCGATGCCAAGTTCTTTTTCGACCAGGACCGCAAAAAAACGCTGGAAAGCCGCGTGGGCGGTCTGGCCAAAGTGGTGTACCACAACAAACTGGGCACGCAAGGGCAGCGCAGCGAGCGTGTGCGGCAAATGGCCCACGCCATTGTCAACCAGTTGCGCATGGCCCAGGTGCCCTATACCCCAGACGACAAGGAGCACTTTGACGTACTCGACAGCAAGGCGCAGCAGGCCGCTCGCCTGGCCAAGACCGACCTGCTGACCGGCATGGTGGGCGAATTTCCCGAGCTTCAGGGCGTTATGGGCGGTTATTACGCCCGCCACGAAGGGCTGCGCGACGGGGTGGCCATTGCCATCGAAGACCATTACCGGCCGCGTTTTGCGGGTGACGCTCTGCCGCGCAACCATACGGGAACGGTGCTGGCGCTGGCCGACAAGCTGGAAACGCTGGTGGGCATGTTCGGCGTTGGCAACCTGCCCACCGGAGACAAGGATCCGTTTGCCCTGCGCCGCCATGCGCTGGGGGTGATTCGCATGCTGGTGGAAAAGCAGCTTCCGCTGGATCTGCCACAGCTGTTGCAAGCTGCTTCCCAGGCATTTGGCGCACTGTTGCCTGATCCGGCCAAAAGCAATGCACAGTTGCTGGACTTCATTTACGAGCGCATTGCAGGCTATCTGCGCGAGCACGGTGCTAGCGCGCAAGAGGCTGATGCCGTCATTGCCGCACGGCCGATGTGGGGTGAAATGCCCAAGGCGCTGGCGGCGGTACGCGCTTTTGCCCAGCTGCCCGAAGCTGCGGCGCTGGCGGCTGCCAACAAGCGCATCGGCAATATCCTCAAAAAGGCGGGGGACGCCGAACAGGTGGTGGATGCC
>JAGPIR010000042.1 GCA_018054915.1 Allobrachymonas sp. | reverse complement strand
AACGCCCGCCTGAACAGGCGCTTGACTTCTTCGGGTGTGGCGTTGGTCGCTACGTCAAAATCCTTGGGTTTGAGCCCGGCCAGCAGGTCCCGCACCGCGCCTCCCACAATGTAGGCCTCAAAACCGGCTTTCCTGAGCGTACGCGTCACATCGGCCGCACGTTCGTCAACCAGCGCCGGGTCGATCCGGTGTACGGAAACAGGAACCTCGACGCGTTGGCCCAGCGGCGCTTTGCCATTTTCGGGCACAGATTTGCCAAGAAGTTTGTTGAATAGACGCTTGATCATGTCAGCGGGTGGGAAAAAGATCGAGAATGCGCCAGCCGCGGTCTGCAGCCAGTGCGCGCAACGCAGCATCCGGATTGGTGGCCACCGGCTCCTGGGCCTTCTCCAGCAAGGGCAGATCGTTGATGGAGTCGGAATAAAAAGTCAGATGGATCCCATCCCATTCCAGTCTACGAGCCGCCAGCCAATGCTGCAGCTTGTGCACCTTGCCTTCACGCAAATTAGGCGGCCCGGCCATCTCCCCGCTGATGCGTCCGTCAGCGGTGTATTGCAATTCGGTGGCCAGTATCTGATCGTCGGAAAATCCAAACTGGGCACCCACCGCACCCGCAATGAAACGGTTGGTTGCGGTGGTGATCAACAGGGTGTCGCCAGCATCACGATGGCGTTGCAGCAGGTCCAGCGCTGGCGGCAGCACGTGGGGACAAATGAACTCGCGCACATAGCGCTCCCGTACCGCGTGTAGCTGTTGCGGGGTCAGATCCCGTACGGCCTGCGTGACAAAACGGATGTAGGCGTGCATATCCAGCCTGCCTTCCCGGTAGTCGGCATAGAACGCATCGTTCTGCGCCTGCACCTCCTGCGGATGCGTCCAGCCCATCACATTGGTGAAACTGGTCCAGGTAAAGTCCGAATCGATCGGCAACAGGGTGTGATCCAGGTCAAAAAGGGCTATGCGGGCACGTTGGGACATATCAATGGTGTTCTTCTTCGAGCATCTGCTTGATCAGCGGAATGGTGATGGCACGGTGGTTTTGCAAGGCATAGTCGTCAAGCATTTGTAGAAGAGCCATAAGGCTACCCGTATCACGGGCAAAACGCTTTTGCATGTAGGCGATGGCATCGTCACCCAGAAAAAGACCCCGATGCCTGGCTGCCTGCTGCAGCGCCAGTTTAACTTCCGCATCCGACAACAGCTGCAAGGCAAACACCTGCCCCCAGCCCAGCCTGGTTCGCAGGTCCTCGCGCAACAGCAGATCGGCCGCCGGCAAACGTCCGGCAGCCAGCACCCAGCGGAGCTGGCCGTCGGCAGGCGTCATGGCATGGACAAACCAGTTGAAGGCTGCATGTTGTTGCGCCGCATCAAAACGGTCCACATCGTCCAGCACGATGGCATGCCAAGCGGGATCGAATTCCGGCGGCATGGATGCACACGCCACCGAAGCATCGAGCCAACCAACCTGCAGATTGCGCTGGTTCAGGGCCGTGCGCACGGCTTGCAGCAAATGTGTTTTGCCGCAACCCGTATCGCCCCAAAGATAAGTCGGCGTTTGCGGAAGAACGGAAGCCGCCACAGATTGCCGCAGATGCGCCAGCGCCATGCCGTTTGAACCCGCAACAAACCGTTCCAGGCAAGAAGACGATGTATTCCAGTTCAGTGCGAGCGGTAGCTGTCTCATGAAAACGCGGCAAAGCGTCTATTGTAAATGCGCAGGCCAGTCGGCGGCAACATGCTGGCCATCAACCCTTGTACAGACTGCTGTGCAGGTATTGGTTGCGCAGGCGACGGACCGCCACCAACAGCACGGCACTGGCTGGCAACGCCAGCAGCACGCCCACAAATCCGAACAATTGCCCGAAAGCCAACAAGGCAAAGATCACCATCAGGGGATGCAGGCCGATGCGCTCGCCCACAAGCCGCGGAGTGAGATAAAAACTTTCCAGTACCTGGCCGACTCCATATACAACCGCCACCATGACGGCCGCCCTTGAAAATCCCATCTGCATGATGCCGACCAACGCAGCCATGACCAGTCCCATGGCAAAGCCAACGTAGGGCACAAACATGGCCAGCCCCGTGAAAATGCCAATCGGCCATGCCAGATCCAGCCCGAACAGCATCAACCCAACGCTGAAGAATACCGCCATGATGGTCATCACCAACAGTTGTCCGCGCAAGTACTGGCTCAAAACAATGTCGGCCTCCTGAACGAAACCGGCCACCGATTCACGCATGCGACGCGGCACGAGGCTATAAATCGCCCTGGTGAAACGTTGCCAGTCCACCAGTAGGTAATACAGCGCAAGAGGAATAAGTATCAAATTGCCCAGAATGGAAAGGGCCACGTTGCCGCCAATAACAAGCGATGAAAGCAGGGTCCCTGCCACACTTTTTGCTCCGCCCTGGGCATTGGCTGGCTGAAAATGGCCAATAATCCAATCGCTGAGTGTGCCGATATTGAGCTGTACATCAAACCCATATCGCGTCGCGATGGCCTCTATCCAGGATTTCGCCCCTTCAACCAGCACCGGCAGCTGCCGGCGAAGCTCTGGAGCCTGCCTAATGACCAAAGGAACCACTAGCATAAAAACACCCACAACCATCAGCACTGCCACTGCCTCGATCATCACCACCGACAGCCAGCGCGGCATCCTGCCATTGAACCACCCGTCCAATCGGTTCACCAGAGGATTGAGCGCATAGGCAAGTATCCAGGCAACCAGAAATGGCAGCAGCACGGGCGAAAGCAACCATACAAACAACCCGGTAATGGCGCCAATCAGCGCCCAGGAAGCAAAGCGTTTCTGGTATCTGGTGAATTGCATGGCAGGTCGCAGCAAAAAGAAGGTTCTACAATACCGGACAAGTTAAAAGGGTTGCCGTTGGCAGAGGGTAAAGGCGTGCAGGCCTCTAGTCTACGCAACATTTTCATTTACGGCGCAGCCGTTTTTATTCCCGCCATCAAGGCACAGCGGGCAGAACCGATTCTCTACATGCAAACTCCCATTTCATACAAAGACGCTGGCGTGGACATTGACGCCGGGGACGCCCTGGTTGAACGCATCAAGCCATTGGCCAAAAAAACCCTGCGCGAGGGCGTTCTGGGCGGTATCGGCGGTTTTGGCGCACTGTTTGAAGTGCCCAAAAAATACAATGAACCGGTGCTGGTCAGTGGTACCGACGGTGTGGGCACCAAGCTCAAACTGGCATTCGAGTGGAACATGCACGACACGGTCGGCATTGACCTGGTGGCCATGAGCGTGAACGACGTGCTGGTGCAGGGCGCCGAACCGCTGTTTTTCCTGGATTACTTTGCCTGCGGCAAGCTGGACGTGGATACCGCTGCCGCCGTCGTTGGAGGCATTGCCAAAGGGTGCGAACTATCTGGCTGCGCACTGATCGGAGGCGAAACGGCCGAAATGCCGGGCATGTATCCACCAGGAGAGTACGACTTGGCCGGATTTGCCGTGGGCGTGGTCGAAAAATCAAAAATCCTCACCGGCCAAAACATCCAACCCGGCGACACAGTGTTGGGCCTGGCCAGCCACGGCGTTCACAGCAACGGCTTCAGCCTGGTGCGCAAATGCATCGAGCGCGCCAGCGCCAATCTGCCCGCCTCGCTCGACGGCATGCCGTTTCGCGAAGCCATCATGCGCCCGACTCGCCTGTATGTGAAAAGCGTGATGGCCGCGCTGGCGCAGCACCCCATCAAGGGCCTGGCCCACATCACCGGCGGCGGGTTGCTCGAAAACATTCCCCGCGTATTGCCAGCAGGCGTTGCCGCACACCTGCAAAAAGGCAGCTGGCCGCAAAGCGAGCTGTTCGCCTGGCTGCAGTCCACCGCAGGCATTGATGACACCGAGATGAGCCGCACGTTCAACAACGGGATCGGGATGGTGCTCATCGTTGCGTCAGAACATGCCGAGGCCACCGCCGCCACATTACGCGCCCATGGCGAAGCCGTTCACGTCATCGGCAACATTGCGCCACGTCAGCAGTCGCCATGCATCGTCGTGGATTGAAAAAAGCGCCGGACGCAATCATGGTTGACATGGCAGAGGACAGTCCCGCGTCAGAAAAAAGCATCCTGACGATCCGCAATGTCCGCTTCATCAGTCATGTGCTGGTGTGGCTATTCTTCCTGGCCATCATGACTTTGCGCCTGTTGCCGGGATTGATTTGTGTCTGCCTAGGTTTTTTCCTCACGCGCTGGCTGGCAAGGGCTTTCGCCTTGCAGAAAATCAATTCGGCGCAAGCATGGGAAACAGTGCCCCCATTGGCGCGCAACACCGCTGCCGCTGCAATCATGGTCCTGCCATTGGCGATTCTTGGCTTGGCGCTGGCGCATTCACTGGACTATGTGATCGCCACTCCGAAGCAATACGGCGACCTGCTCCACTACATGGCGCGCACCATACTGGAGTTGCGCGAAAAACTGCCCGAGCAGCTGGCGGAAATGCTGCCCGCAGAAACCGACGGCATCCAGCGCGCAATTGCCCGGCATCTGGCCGCCCAGGCTGGCACACTGGCCCTGACCGGACGCGCATGGCTGGCCGGATTGCTGTACGCCTACGTTGGCCTGGTCATCGGGGCGCTGGCAGCGGTCAGGAAAACGCCAACGGAGCCGGGCATGCTGGCCCGCCATCTGCGGGTCCGGGTGCATTTGATCGGCGAATCCTTTCGCCACATCATGGCCGCGCAACTGTGGATCGCCGCATTCAATACCTTCATGACTGCGCTATTTCTGCTGGTACTCATGCCATTGCTGGATGTACGCATTCCCTACGTTCCTGCGCTCATCACACTAACCATGATGGCTGGCTTGGTGCCCATCCTGGGCAACCTCGTCAGCAACGTGGTGGTCACCGTGGTTGGGCTATCTGTTTCGCCTCTGGCTGGCGCCACGTGCCTGGGTTTTCTCATACTCATTCACAAAGCCGAATACGCCATCAATGCCAAGGTGGTGGGGCATAGCACCCATATCGGCGTCTGGGAACTACTGGCAGTGATGTTCGTCGCAGAAGCCGCTTTCGGACCGACAGGCCTGGTGGCGGCTCCGCTGTTCTATGCCTATCTGAAGAAAGAACTCCAGGCGGTCAGCCTGGTCTGATACTCCCGCCAGATCCTGTCCGCCCTGAGCTGCACAGACTCCCCCCCCGCTGATTTCAATAGAAACCAGCCGTTGCCTGAAACATTTTCAGGAACTCCAAGGCAGGTAGCTGCAACGCCGATTGGCGCACGGAGTACTTGGAGCAGGAGCCAGCCCAATGCTGTCCTATGATCAGCCTGCCCAGTTGGCCGCGAACCGGTCGGTTGTTTTGATCAACTGATCCAAAATGCCCGGTTCGTGAAAAGCATGCCCGGCATCCCCGACCCAATGCAGCTCGACTGCAGGATCGACCGCTTGCCACGCCTGGTACAGATCCCATGCGCTGGCCGCTGGTGTGCATATGTCGTAGCGTCCCTGCACGATCACGGCAGGAATGCCCTTGAGACGACGCGCTTCGCGGATCAACTGTCCCTCTTCAAAGAACCCGTCATGGGTGAAATAGTGATTCTCAATGCGTGCAAAGGCCAACGCAAAAAGTGGGTCAGTAAAACTGCTGGCATCCGGTCCGGGCAACAAGGTAATGGTGCTGCCCTCCCATGTCGCCCAGGCTCTAGCCGCCTCCATTTGCACGGTGCGGTTATCGCCAGTCAATCGCCTGTGATACGCCGCCACCAGGTCGTGACGTTCATCTGCCGGGATCGGGGCTACATAATCCTCCCAAAGGTCGGGATAAATCCTGGAGGCGCCCTCCTGGTAAAACCAGCTGATTTCCTCTTTTCGGATGGTGAAGATGCCCCGCAACACCAGCTCGCTCACGCATTGCGGATGCCGCTGCGCGTAGGCCAGTGCCAACGTGCTGCCCCACGAACCGCCAAATACCAACCATTGGCTCACTCCAAGCATGATGCGCAGCCGCTCGATGTCGGCCACCAGATCCCAAGTCGTGTTGTTTTCAAGGCAGGCGTGCGGCTGTGAACGACCGCAACCGCGCTGATCGAACAACAGAACACAATACTTTTGCGGATCGAATACGCGGCGATGGCTCGCATTGCAGCCTGCGCCCGGCCCGCCATGCAGGAACACGGCCGGCTTGCCTGCCGGGTTGCCTACCAGTTCCCAATAGATTTTGTGCCCATCGCCAGTATCCATCAAACCGCTTTTAAATGGTTCAATTTCCGGATAGAAGCTTCGTTTGGGTTCAGCAATTGCTTGCCGGGTGTTGTGATGATTGAAAACAGGCATGGTTGATTTGGGACAAAATAAAAAACACGAAGCGGCGATACCCATTCATTGGCCAGCAGCTATCACAACCATCGGTCATTTTGGCAACGCCTTACCAGAAGCAAGCGCATTTCACCAGGCGTTTTACGCCACCATGACTTACACTCGTTGCGGCGATGCTACCGCATAGTGCATAACCATTCCGACAGACCACAACAAAATCCGCTGGCCAACTGGGTATCAATGGGCGTCATATTCGAGCGCTAGAATGGCTGCCCCGTGTCTGCCTGAATCCAGGATATGGGCCTTGCGCGGCTGATACCTCATTTTCACGACTTGCCACAAGGAACCCGTAGCAATAACCCCCCTGGAGCAGTAAGCCATGGAACTTGATACAAATGACGCTCCAGCTTTTGGTACCGACCATCGCCCCAATGCATCGATCTGGCGCTTGTTGCCGAACCGCTGGGACTTCGTGGCGTTTCCCTTGCTCATCGGTCTGATGGCGCTGCTGGCCGTCGCCTACCACGAAAGCCTGGAGCCAATTGCAGCCCTTAAAACCCATCCGGTTTCCCTTGATCCGGCCGAGCTACCGTGGTACGCGACACTCACGACCCTTCGCATGCTGGCTGCCATGGTTGTTTCGCTGCTGTTCACTTTTGGTTATGGCACGCTGGCGGCCAAAAGCGAACGCGCCGGCAAAGTGCTGGTGCCGGTGCTCGATATCCTGCAATCGATACCGGTGCTGGGTTACATCTCGTTTACCGTCACGTTTTTCATGGCACTCTTCCCAGGACGTGTGCTCGGCGCTGAATTGGCGGCAATATTCGCCATTTTCACCAGCCAGGCCTGGAACATGACCTTCAGTTTTTACCAATCGCTGCGCACCGTCCCGAGCAATCTGGATGAAGTTTCGCGCAGCTTTCACCTGACGGCCTGGCAGCGATTCTGGAAGCTGGAGGTGCCGTTTGCCATGCCCGGTCTCATCTGGAACATGATGATGTCGATGTCGGGCGCATGGTTTTTCGTGGTCGCATCCGAAGCCATCACGGTGGGTGACCAGTCGTTTAACCTGCCTGGTGTGGGTGCATTTCTGGCACAGGCTATCGCGCAAAAACACCTGGCTTCGATCGCCTGGGTCATCGTGACCATGACGCTGGTGATTCTGGCCTACGACCAGTTGCTGTTTCGCCCGCTGGTGGCTTGGGCCGACAAGTTCCGCATGGACAACACCAGTTCGGGTAAAGCGCCGCAATCGTGGCTGCTCGACTTGATCCGCCGCACCCGCCTCATTCATCAGCTGCTGGTGCCGCTGGGACGCCTGTTCTCGGGCGCAGCCCGCATTCCGTTGCGATTGACGCCTGAACGCCCCTCGCGATTTGCCGTACTGCGCCGACCTGTCAGTAAGACCCATTCACGCGCTGGCGATCGGGTGTGGACGGCCTGTGTCGTCGCGCTGACGGCGCTTGTTTTGTATCGCGTCATCCGCTACGTCAGCACTGGCGTGTCGCTGGCGGAAGTCTGGAAGGTGCTGCTGCTGGGCGGCATCACGCTGTTGCGCGTCATGGTTCTGATTGCGCTGGCCTCGCTGGTCTGGGTGCCCGTCGGTATTCTGGTAGGGCTACGTCCCAAGCTGGCCGAAAAAGTTCAACCGCTGGCGCAGTTTCTGGCGGCCTTTCCCGCCAATTTGCTATTTCCGGTATTCGTGGTGCTGATCGTGCGTTTTAACCTCAACGCTGATATCTGGCTCTCGCCCCTGATCGTGCTCGGTACCCAATGGTATATCTTGTTCAACGTCATCGCCGGCGCCAGCGCCTTTCCCAATGACTACCGCGAAGTGGCGGCCAATTTCCATATTCGCGGCTGGCAATGGTGGCGCACGCTGATGTTGCCAGGCATTTTTCCCTACTACATCACCGGCGCGATTGCTGCCTCCGGGGGCGCCTGGAATGCCAGTATTGTTTCGGAAGCCGTGCAATGGGGTGACACCCGCATCACGGCCCACGGCCTGGGCTCGTACATCGCCCAGGCCACCGTTGATGGCAACTTTCCCAAGATCATCCTGGGCATTGCCGTGATGGCGCTTTTCGTTACGCTGTTCAACCGCCTGGTGTGGCGTCCACTGTACGCTTACGCCGAAGCCCAATTGCGTCTGGGATGAGGCACGTTTCCCATGAATACCACCTTCACTTCCGCAACTCCCCCTGCCGGCATTTCCGGCCCTTCACCAACGCCGGGTCCAGAAATCGTCCGGGTCGAAAACGTCAGTCGCGGCTTTGACAAAGCGCAGGGCGAAGTGCTGGTGCTCGATGGAGTGAACGTTACGCTGCATGAGGGAGAAATCGTCGGCTTACTGGGGCGCTCCGGTTCGGGAAAATCGACCCTCCTGCGCATCATCTGCGGACTGATCGAGCCCTCCAGCGGCAGCGTCACCTACAAAGGCCAACCACTGCAC
>JAGPIR010000041.1 GCA_018054915.1 Allobrachymonas sp. | reverse complement strand
TGATGATTTGGATGGCGCTTTCGCGCGGCTTGCGGCCATTGAGCGAATTGCAGGATCGAATCCGGGCGCGCAAGCCGGGCGACCTGAGTCCGCTGGACCAGCAGATCGTGCCTGTGGAGGTGGCGCCATTGGTTGGCTCGGTCAATGAGATGATTGAGCGGCAAAAGGATATGCTGGATACACAAAAGCACTTTCTGGCCAATGCCGCCCACCAGCTCAAGACGCCACTGGCAGGCTTGCGCATGCAGGCAGACTTGGCCCTGCGCAGTGATGCGGGTGCGGATGACCTCAAGCGTTCGCTGCAACAGATCGGCCGATCAAGCATCCGCGCCACACATACGGTGAACCAGCTGCTGGCGCTGGCGCGTGCGGAAAGCGGGTCGCTGGCGCGCCAACCCTGCAACATGGCGCGGTTGGTTCAGGAGGTGATGCAGGAATGCTTACCGGGGGCACTGGCAAAGAACCTGGATCTGGGCTATGAAGGGGCCGGCGCGGGAAGCCCTGGCGTCTGGGTGGAGGGCAACCCCATCCTGCTCTCGGAAATGGTGCGCAACCTGGTGGATAACGCCATCAACTACACCCCGGCCTCCCAAGAGGGGCAGCCAGGCGTGGTGACTGTGCGCGTGCTGGCCGATCCGGGCCAACAGCTGTTGGTGGTACAGGTTGAAGACAACGGGCCCGGCATTGCCGCTGACGAACGCGAGCAAGTCTTCAAGCCGTTTTACCGTACGCTGGGCAATGAGGCCGATGGCTCGGGCCTGGGGTTGCCGATCGTGCAGGAGATTGCCAGCCAGCATGGTGCCAGCGTCACTGTGGAAGAAGCGCCGTTGCGCAACGGCCGTCGTGGCGCCCTGTTCTCCATTCGGTTTGACGGCGCGGCCATTTCTGCCGCAGCCATACAGTCCTGACGATTGTGCGCGCATGCTGCCGGAAATGGGCGCACAATGCGGGCCATGCAAAACGAGACGAATCTTCCCCCAGACATCCGGTTGAGCAGCTTGTCGCATGGCGGCGGCTGCGGTTGCAAAATGTCACCAGCCGTGTTGCAGGGCATCATGGCGTCCATGCCCGCTGGTGTATTGCCACCGCAACTTTTGGTGGGCACCGAATCGTCGGACGATGCAGCGGTGTATCAGATCAATGCCACGCAGGCGCTGGTGGCGACCACTGATTTTTTTACTCCGATTGTCGATGATCCGTTCGATTTCGGTTGTATTGCAGCAACCAATGCGTTATCGGATATCTATGCCATGGGGGCGCAGCCGCTGCTGGCGCTGGCCGTAGTCGGCATGCCGCTGGACAAGCTCCCGCAGCAGCAAATTGCCCGCATCCTGCAAGGCGGGGCGTCAGTGTGCACCGAAGCGGGCATTCCCCTGGCGGGCGGGCACTCTATTGACGTGGCCGAACCTATTTATGGCCTGGTTGCCGTCGGGTTGGTCGATCCGCGCCATCTCAAGAAAAACAGTTCCGCGCAGGCAGGCGATGCGCTGGTGCTGGGCAAGCCCCTGGGTGTGGGCATTCTTTCGGCGGCGCTCAAGAAGGGCCTGTTGTCGCAGGCTGGTTATGCCGACATGCGGCGCGTGACGACAACACTCAACCGCGCAGGGGCTGCGCTGGCGCAATTGCCCAGTGTGCATGCCATGACGGATGTTACCGGCTTTGGACTAGCCGGTCATTTGCTGGAAATGTGCCGGGGTGCGCGATTGGGCGCAGAAGTGGTGTTCGGTAAGCTGCCTTTGCTGGCCGATGCGGTGCAACATGCGCAGGCCGGTGTTGCCACGGGTGCGAGTGCGCGCAATTGGACCAGCTACGGGGCCGATGTGCGGTTGCCGCATGACATGCCGGTCTGGCAACAGAAACTGCTGACCGATCCGCAAACGTCGGGTGGCTTGCTGGTGGCCTGTGCGCCTGATGCGACGATGCAGGTTCTGGAAACCATGCGCATGCACGGGTGTGGCGAGGCAGTTGTCATTGGTCATTTGCGGGCGGGTGAGGCCAGACTGGACGTTCGTATGTGAAACAGACCGGGGTGTGCCCGTCAGCAATGGCCGCTCGTTAGGCCGCGCCGCTTGCAAACGGGAGTTGCACCCAGTTCCCCGGAACTTTCACACAACCTTCCGTCGTTTGCATCATCAATCAAGACAGAAATTTTCATTTTCGTCGGGTTCCATTCCACAATGCCAGCATGTTTCTGGTCATTCCTGTCGAACACAAACCATCGTTGCGGTCACCTCCATGGATGACGGTTCTTTTGATCCTCATCCATGTGCTCATATATTTCGGCTGGCAGGTCCGGGAAGAAAGCGCGGTGCAGCGTACGGCGCAGCTTTATGCCAAAAGCACGTTACCGGCTCTGGAATTGCCGCAGCTGGTGGAATATGTCGGGCGTCAAGCCAAGCAGAAGCCGGGTGAGCGCAAGGCCGAAACGGCTGCGCATGTAGAAACGGCCTTTAGGAACCAGCAATACGCCAGCCTGTACGTCTTCATGTGGCAGGAGCGGCAGTTCCGCCAGGATTTGCTGGCCGAGCGCATCATCCGTCCAGGCGATGACCACTACGAGACATGGCGTCTGGCACGCAGAATATTCAACCTGCGTGAACCCCAGGCCTTTACGGCGCGCTGGGCGCAGGATTACAGCCTGCAAAGTGTGGCCGAGGTGCTGGAGCGACCATTGACCTTGCTGACCTCGGGGTTTTTACACGGAAGCTTCGGGCACCTGCTGGGCAACATGATCTTCCTTTTTATTTTCGGGTTTGCACTGGAAAAAGCGCTGGGCGCAGGGCGATACCTTGCGTTCTATCTGCTGTCGGGTGTGGGCGCATCGGCTGTTGCGGCATGGGCGTATGCTGGCAGCGGCAGTTACGGGCTGGGGGCGTCGGGCGCCATTGCCGGCCTCATGGGCATGTACGCCGTGCAGTACTGGATGCGACGGATCCAATTCTTTTATTACATCCTGTTCTATTTCAACTATGCACGCCTGCCGGCGCTGGTCATGCTACCGGTATGGATGTGCCATGAGTTGGTGCAGAACTGGCTGTCAGATGACCGGGTGGCCTACATGGCTCATTTCGGGGGTCTGGTCAGTGGAGCGTTGTTGCTGGCCATGTCCGGCTTGGCGTGGCCGATGCGGCCGGCCGGTCTGCGAAAACAGTCGCTTGAAGGCTCGCATTCGTCCGAAGAGGCGCAATGGTCTGCGCATGTGGCTCGCGCCCACAGGCAGGCCGACGCCCTGGATTTCGAGGCCGCTAGCCAGTCATGGCGTGCTGCGGCGACACTGAGACCGGGGAACATAGGCGTACTGCAGTCGTGGTTCGAGATTGCGCGCCACCGGCCAGAAAGCGACGATTTTCACACCTCGGCGCGCATGCTGCTGCAGCTTTCCACCAGGGATAACGAGACCCGCCAGTTGCAACGGCGTATTTACCAGACATATTTGGCGCACGCCAAACCGTCGATTCGGCTGCGGCCGTCGGACATGCTGCGGCTGGCGCGCACGTTCATTGCCCTGCAGGATCTGGAAGAGGCCGAACGCCTGTGCCGCCTGCTTGAAAAACGCGCGTTTGCCCAGCCCGAATTGCCGCAGTTGCTGAGCCTGCTTGCCAATGCCTGGATCAAGGCGGGTCACATGGACAGGGCGCAGGCCTGGCGTCCTGCATTGCAGCGTCTGGCGCCGCGCGATCCCGTGACCGTGTGGCTGGCGCAGCGATGAATTACGGCCCGAAGTGGGCGCGAAATTTCTGGGCGCCCCCCGGCCGGAGCCGCCCCGGTCCGGTCAATCCTTTTGGGTCTTGATCCAGCTCAGCGCCATGGTGGTGGTCAGAATGGCGAGCACCACCCCCAGCGAGACAGTTGCCGGGATCTTGTACAGGTCAATTAGCAGCATTTTGATGCCGATGAACACCAGAATGCATGCCAGGCCGTAACTGAGCAAAGAGAACCGGTTGGCAACTGCCGCCAGCAGGAAGTACATGGCGCGCAGGCCAAGAATGGCGAAGATGTTGCTGGTCAGCACGATGAAGGCATCGGTGGTGACGGCGTAGATGGCCGGAATCGAATCTACGGCAAACACCACGTCGGAAAATTCGATCAAGATCACAACCATGAGCAGCGGAGTGGCGACCCTGCGGCCATTTTCAATGGTGAAGAACTTCTCGCCGTCGTAGTTCTTGCTTACGGTCAGCACGCGGCGCAGCAGCTTGAGGGCGGGGTTGTCGTCCAGCGACTGTTCCGCTCCGGCGGAAAACCACATCTTCACGCCCGTGAGCAGCAGGAAGCCTCCGAATACATACAGCAACCAGTGGAACTGCTGCAGCATCCAGCCACCCGCCAGAATCATGATCGACCGCAGCACGAGGGCGCCCAGCACACCGTACATCAGCACCCGCTTCTGGTAAGCCTGCGGCACGGAAAAGTAGCTGAAGATCATCAGGAAGACAAAGATGTTGTCTACTGCGAGGCTTTTCTCCAGCAAGTAGCCGGTCAGATAATGGATAGCCTTTTCATTGGCAATCTGCGTGGAGCCGGTGGTGTCACGCACGGCCCACCACAACAGGCCGTTGAACACGAGGCTGACGACCACCCAGATGACCGACCACACGGCGGCTTCTTTGGCGGCGACTGCATGCGAGCCCTGCTTGCGCAGCAGCACGAAATCGACAAACAGGGCGATCACCACGATGGCGGCAAAAACGGCCCACAGCCAAGCAGGCTCGGATGAATTGAACAGGGCGGACATATGCGCAAGACTTTCAGAAGAAAATGTTCTGGAGGGTTTTGCGAAAGGTCTTGCGGGGAAGTGTCCAAGCCTTCTGCTGGGTCCGGCTGCACAACAGGCAACGTATTGACGAACCCAGCGCCCGTGCATTGCGCACGGACTCGCTACTCCCCTTTCGGCGTTGCCAATTCTACATGAGCGCGGAGCGCGCTCGTTTCTGTCGGTAGCTTGAGGTCTTGCGGGCGACCCTTGACGCTTTTTGTGGAATGGGAGTGTGGCAGAGGATCAGTCGCAAGATTTGTCCGCAGGCTGGCAGTAGAGGCCGTACAGGGTATGCAAAATCTGGATGGCGTCGTTGTTGCTGACGCGATAAATAACTTGTTTGCCAGCGCGGCGTGTCGCCACCAGCCCTTCTTCGCGCAGGATGCCCAACTGTTGCGACAGGGTGGGCTGGTGGATTCCCAGCAGCGCCTCGAGTTCGCCAACCGACTTTTCACCCTGGCTGAGCTGGCACATGAGCAGCATGCGGTTCTCGTTGGCCAGCACGCGCAGCAGCCCGCTTGCCTTTTGCGCGGCCGCCAGTATGCGGGGCATGTCGATCGACAGGGTATCGGGCATGGAGAGTCACCACATGAAGGAAATAAAGGCAGCCATTTTGCCTGATCTTGCGCAAGCAGGTATAGGGGCCAGTTTTTGGTTGCGGCAACAAGAAAGGTTCATTCTGTGTGTATTGGTACGCGCTGCGCCAGGGCGCACATCAGTTCATAACCGAGTGTGCCCGCAGCTGCGGCTACATCGTCGATCGGCAGCACAACGCCATTGCTGGCGCGGCCCCACAGCGTGACTTCACTTCCAAAATTTGGTTGCCAGTGGGGCTGGTCTGGCGCAGGGGTGATGTCCACTGCGAGCATGTCCATGCTGACGCGGCCCAGCGTGCAGGTGCGCACACCGTCAACCAGCACCGGCGTGCCGGTAGGGCACGTGCGCGGATAGCCGTCGGCATAGCCGCAGGCCACGATGCCCACGCGCATGTCGCAGGGGGCGGTGAAGGTGGCGCCGTAACCGATGCTTTGCCCGGGTTTGAGTGCCTGCACGGCGATGATGCGGCTGCGCAGACTCATGCCTGGTTGCAGATCCCAGTTGGATATGGTGTGCTGCGGAGCATCTGGGCTGCTGCCGTAAAGGGCGATGCCGGGGCGCACCCAGTCGGTTTGTGCGGCCACCTCGGGGTGGCGCAGCAGGGCCGCGCTGTTGCAGGCGGTGCGCGGGCCGGGTAGATCGGCCGTAACCGAGCAAAAGGTTTGCCAGGCTTCGTTCAGTCCCGGTTCTTGGATGTCAGCGGTGGCAAAGTGCGTCATAAGTCCCACTTCGGCCACTTGTGGCAGGGCCTGCAGCCGCGCCCATACGGCGCGTGTGCGCTGGGGTGAAAAGCCCAGCCGGTTCATGCCGGTGTTGATCTTCAGGAATACGGTGTGGGGTTGCAGGGTCTTGTGGCTGGCCAGCATGTCGATTTGCTCATCGGTGTGCACGGTGTGCCACAGACCCAGGCGCGAACACAGCTCCAGGTCGCGCGCGGAAAAAACGCCTTCGAGCAGCAGGATCGGGCCGCGCCAGCCCAGGTCGCGCACGCGCTGCGCCTCATCGAGGTCGAGCAGCGCAAACCCGTCGGCTGCGCGCAGGACCGGGTAGACGCGCGCAATGCCGTGGCCGTAGGCATTGGCCTTGACAACGGCCCATACCTTTGCATCGCCTGCTGCACGCCGGCAGCGTTGCAGGTTGTGGTACAGGGCTGCGGAATCAATGATGGCTTCGATCGGGCGTGGCATGGCAAGAGGCACCGGTTAAAGATGGTATTTTCCCGCATCGGTCCGTGCTTGGATCTGTCTTGCGGGTATTGCGTTGTAGCATGCAGAAAGTAATGGAGTGCGTGCGCAGCGTCTGCGGGCATTCCGTCTTTCCTGAATCTGAAACAAGGAGCTTCTTCATGACGAACCCCATCATGCGCCTGGATGGCAAGGTTGCCTTCGTGACCGGTGCGGCCAGTGGTCTGGGCAAGCGCATTGCCGAAGTATTCGCCCAGGCGGGCGCGGCCGTAGCCGTGGTGGATATGAATGCCGCTGCCGCACAAACCGTGGCCGATGCCATCGTGCAGCAGGGCGGCCGTGCGCTGGCCATCGGGCTGGATGTGACCGACGAGGCTGGTGTGGATGCCGCCGTGGTGCGCATCACCAAGGAACTGGGTGGCCTGGACGTGCTGGTGAGCAATGCCGGGGTGCAGATCGTTGCGCCGTTGCAGGATTTTTCGTTTGCGGATTGGCGCAAGGTGATGGCTGTGCATCTGGATGCAGGGTTTCTCACCAGCCGTGCCGCCATGCGCGCCATGATCGCTTCGGGCAAGGGCGGCAGCATCATCCTGATGGGGTCGGTGCACTCTAAAGAGGCATCCAGGCTCAAGGCGCCTTATGTGGCGGCCAAGCACGGACTGGAGGGCCTGTCGAAGGTCATCGCCAAAGAGGGCGCCCCTTACAACATTCGCAGCAATGTGGTTTGTCCCGGCTTCGTGCGCACGCCGCTGGTGGACAAGCAGATTCCCGAACAGGCCGCCGCGCTGAACATGAGCGAGGACGACATCATCAAGAAGGTGATGCTCAAGGACACGGTCGACGGCGAGTTCACCACGCCCGAGGACATTGCGCAGCTCACGCTGCTGTTTGCGAGCTTCCCAACCAATGCGCTGACGGGGCAGTCGGTGGTGGCCAGCCACGGCTGGTGCATGCACTGACCGCAAGCTGCATTCGGCGGATGTCAGCCCAGCCAGCCGCGCTGGTGCAGATCGCTGGTCATGCGTTGGGCTGCGCCGCGGTGTGCCTGGCTGAACACCAAAGCGGCCCGCTGCATGGCCGCCCGGGAGCGGTCTCTTGCACCTGTTTCTGCGGGGGCGGCTGACAGCAAGACCCACGCCTGTTGCAGGGCTTGTTCCATGCTGTTGCAGCGCAGGGCGGCACCAGCGGCAATCGCCTGCTCACTGGCTTGGGCAAAATTGAAGGTGTGCGGTCCCAGCAGCACCGGGCAGGCGCAGGCACAGGCCTCGATCAGGTTTTGTCCGCCTAGCGGTGCAAAGCTGCCGCCCATCAGGGCCAGGTCTGCCGTGGCGTAGTACAGGGGCATTTCACCCATGCTGTCGCCGAGCCACACGACCTGCCGGCCGTCATCGGGATCGGTCTGGCCGGTGCTGCGGCGTTTCACCGCGAAACCGGTGGTGCGCAGCAGATGGGCCACTGCGTCAAAACGCTGCGGATGGCGGGGGACGATCAGCCACTGCACCGCGACGCGCTGTTCAGGCGGCAAGGCCTGCCATGCCTGCAGCCACAGGGCCTCTTCGCCGTCGCGGCTGCTGGCCAGCAGTGCTACCGGACGCCTTGTTCCATCGCCATGCGCCTGCCAGCGCTGCCGCAGGGCCTGGCCCTGTTGCAGCAGGGCGGGGTCGGGCGAGGCATCGAACTTGAGGTTGCCGGTCACCATCACCGCCGGGACGCCCAGCGTTTGCAGCCGCTGCGCATCCTGGGCGGTTTGTGCGTAAGCTATGGACAAGCGGCCGTAGCTTTGCCGGGCCAGTTGCGGCAGGCGCTGCCACTGGCGCAGGGTTTTTTCACTGAGCCGGGCATTGGCCAGGGCTACCGGCACGCCCTGCTGGCGGCAGGCCTGCAGCAGCTGGGGCCAGATTTCGGTTTCCATGATTAGCCCCAGGCGCGGGCGAAATGTCTGTACAAAGCGCTGCACGGCGCCGCGTTCGTCCCAGGGCAGCCACACCTGCATGTCGCCTTCGCGCAGCAGTTTTTGCCCCTCCTGCCTGCCCGTGGCGGTGCCGTGCGTGAGCAGCAGGCGCATGTCGGGCTGCACCGCGCGCAGCGCCTGCAGCAAAATGCCCGCGGCCCGGGTCTCGCCCAGCGACACGGCATGCAGCCATACCCATTGACCGGCGTGGGCCTGCGCCTGCTGCCGTTCCTGATCCGTATATCGGGCGAAGCGCTGGTGCACAGCGTGCAGGTACAGCGGCTCAGCCTGCCCGCGGCGGCGCAGTTTACGCAGCAGCAGCGGCCGGGCCAGTTGCCAGAGAAGGTTGTACAGAGCCAGAATCATTCGAATGTGGCAGAAAAGCGGGGTGCGTGTTACATGCGGCCAGACACCGGCGCCTCAGTGTGTCGATGCGCCCAACACCGCGTCGGACTTGACCTGCCGGAGCAGATCGGTCATGCGGGTCTGGAT
>JAGPIR010000040.1 GCA_018054915.1 Allobrachymonas sp. | reverse complement strand
CGGGCATGTGTGGCATCGGTTAGCATAATTGCCATGTTTTGACTAGCCGTTCTGGCAGGGGTGGTAATTTCCTGCCGGCCTGTATCGATTTTCCGGAAATCTGCCTCATCATGAATGCCGCCAATACTTCCCGTACGTCCAGCACCAAGGCTCAATCCGCGTCCGGCGCCCAAACAGCGGCCGCTGAAGATGCGGGCATGCGCGTGCTCAAGAAATACCCCAACCGCCGCCTGTACGATACGGCCGGTTCCAGCTACATCACGCTGGCCGAGGTCAAGGAACTTGTGATGCAGGGTACGCCTTTCGTCGTGCGCGATGCCAAAACCGGAGAGAACCTCACGCGCAGCATTTTGCTGCAGATCATCCTGGAAGAGGAGGCTGGGGGCAGCCCGATTTTTAGCGAGGCGGTGCTGTCCAACATCATTCGTTTTTACGGGCATGCCATGCAGGGATTTTTTGGCGCAAACCTGGAAAATAGCATTCAGGCCTTTACCGACATGCACAAGAAGATGATGGAGCGTGCACCAGGGTTCGGTATGGAAAACTGGCAGAAGATGATGCAGGACATGACGCACAGCTATACCGCCCAGTCGGGCCAGCTTCTGCAGCAGATGCAGGAGCAGGCGCAGCATCAATACCAGGCGGGTATGCAGCAATGGCTGAAGGCTTTCCAGCCGAAGCGGTGACGCACGCCGCAAGGCCGTGGCGCTGCCGTGCCTGTGCTGCGGCAATTCGTGGTGCCGTTTGGGGCGGACATGGCCATAAATGGCATGGACGCCTGCTGCAAACTGCGACAATAGCGCCATGAATACAGTTGCCATTGCGCCCAAGGCGCCCGTACCCAAAATCGGCTTCGTCAGCCTGGGCTGCCCCAAGGCGTTGACCGATTCCGAACTGATCCTTACGCAACTGGCTGCGGAGGGTTACCAAACCAGCAAGACTTTTGCCGGGGCGGATCTGGTGATTGTCAATACCTGTGGGTTTATCGACGATGCCGTGAAGGAAAGCCTCGATACGATTGGCGAAGCGCTGGCCGAAAATGGCAAGGTGATCGTGACTGGCTGCCTGGGGGCGCGCACCGGGCACGAGGGCGGCAATCTGGTGCAGGAAATCCATCCGAGCGTTTTGGCTGTCACGGGTCCTCATGCCACACAAGAGGTGATGGATGCGGTGCACCGCCACCTGCCCAAACCACATGATCCGTTCCTGGACTTGGTGCCGGCCGCCGGTATCAAACTCACCCCCAGGCATTACGCCTACCTCAAGATCAGCGAAGGCTGCAACCATCGTTGTACCTTCTGCATCATCCCCAGCCTGCGCGGCGATCTGGTCAGCCGCCCGGTCGGTGACGTACTACGCGAAGCGCAGGCCCTGTTCGAAGCTGGTGTCAAGGAACTGCTGGTGGTCAGCCAGGACACCTCGGCCTACGGCGTGGACATTCAATACCGTACCGGCTTCTGGGATGGCCAGCCCCTAAAGACCCGCACACTGGAGCTGGTGCAGGCGCTGGGGCGGTTGGCGCAAAAACATGGCGCCTGGGTGCGGCTGCATTACGTGTACCCCTATCCGTCGGTCGATGCCATTTTGCCGCTCATGGCCGACGGACTGGTGTTGCCGTATCTGGATGTGCCGTTCCAGCACAGCCATCCCGACGTGCTCAAGCGCATGAAGCGTCCGGCCAGCGGCGAGCGCAACCTGGAGCGCCTGCAGCAATGGCGCACGCTGTGCCCGCAATTGGTGGTACGCAGTACCTTTATTGCCGGATTTCCGGGCGAGACCGAGGCCGAATTCCAGCACCTGCTCGATTTCATGCGCGAGGCACAAATCGACCGCGCTGGTTGCTTCGCCTATTCGCCCGTTGAAGGCGCCACCGCCAACGACCTGCCTGGTGCGTTACCGGAAGATGTTCGAGAGGAACGCCGTGCGCATTTCATGGCTGTGGCCGAGCAAGTATCTGCGGCCAAACTTCAGAGCCGCGTGGGTAGTACCATGCAGATTCTTGTTGACAGTGCACCCGGTTTGGGAAAGAAGGGCGGTGTGGGCCGCAGTTACGCCGACGCACCGGAAATTGACGGGATCGTCAAGCTGCTGCCGCCGGAAAAAATCAGCAAGACATTGAAAGTGGGTGCTTTTACGCAGGCGCGCATCGTTGCTGCCGAGGGGCATGATCTGGTAGCGCTGCCTGTGTAGCGAACATGTGCCGCGCATGTGCGAACAGAGTTTCTTCACGGACAGGCAAGCTCGCCTCCTACTGATTGGGCCAGCATGTGCTTACAACGGGTGGCCTGCTGTTTACCGGTAGACCAGCACCGGAATTTTCGAGTGTGAAAGCACTTTGTTGGTCTCGCTTCCGATGAGCAGGCCGCTCAATCCGGATCGACCGTGTGAAGCCATGAAAATCAGGTCGCACCCTTCGCGTTCGGCTGTATCGATGATGGCTTTGTAAGGCGTATTGCTGGCGATGGCAACCATATTGCATGCGACGTTGGCTGCCTCACATGCCTGGTGTGCATCTTCCAGGCATTCGTGGGCGTGGCGATCGGCTTTCTCGTCGAATTTTTCCGGCGAGAGCAAATCGTTGAGAAGTCCGTCGCCAATATTACCCAATTGATAGTCCGGCTTGGCGTAAAAGGCCGTGATGCGTGCCCCGGTCTCTTTGGCAAATGCAACGGCGTGCGTAATGGCCTGTTGCGAAAGTTCGGAACCGTCTGTGGGAACTAGAATGTGCTTGAACATGGCAAAGCCTCCCGAAAACGCGATTGTGCCGATCGGAACATGCGCAAACACCGGCACCCAAATTTATTGAATCATGGCATCAATTGTTGCTATTTGCAACTCGCTGCTAGGATTGCTTTTCACACTAGAAAATCTTGTGCATTCAGTCGATGTGCGTATGACGGGTAAAAATAGTCAAAATACCCGCCATTGGGGCTATGTCTTTAAAAGAGGTTTCTTGTTCCGTCTGCGTTTGGCCCGTTGGCATCTGCTTGGATGGAGTCATTGTGAAAACGGACAGGCCCATGACCAGACTGCGAATGGTTTGTCAGACAATTGGCGACATCCGATGCAATAGATGCATTCAAAGGGCTACGCAAAGGGGCGTCAGCAATTTTTTGAAGCATATATTCATAAATATTTTTGCTGTTTCATGGTGCAATGCACTTGCCTCATTTCGAGGCTGGTTTCAGGAGGATTTTTCAATGCGTAAACTTGCCGTACTTACTGTTTTTGCCGTTTCCATGAGCGGCGCATATGCCTTGAATGCACAGCAACAGCTCATGGGTACCTGCAATGCGCAGGCCAAAGCCAGCAACAAGACCGGCGATGAGCGCAAGGCATTCATGAAGAGTTGCCTTGCTGATGGCCGGAAGGCGCAACAGGAAAAAATGAAGACCTGCAACGTTGAAGCCAAGGACAAGAAGGGCGATGAACGCAAGGCGTTCATGAAAGCGTGCCTGAGCAAAAAATGATTGCTGTCGGCCTGCATCCCCTTAAGGACGGGGGGCATGCAGGGACCGGCTCACCCGAAAATACGGTGGCGCGTGGTCAGCACTCTACCTGGCGGACGGTGACTGCCAGCCCGCCCAGCGACGTTTCCTTGTAGCGGCTTTGCATGTCGCGGCCAGTGGCGCGCATGGTTTCTATGGCCTGATCCAGAGTGACCATGTGCATGCCGCTACCCAGCATGGCCATGGAGCAGGCATTGATGGCCTTGACTGCCCCCATGGCATTACGCTCAATGCAGGGCACCTGTACCAGGCCTCCTACGGGATCGCAGGTCATCCCGAGATGGTGTTCCAGGGCAATTTCTGCCGCATTTTCAATTTCTGCGTTGCTGGCGCCGAGCGCAGCGGCAAGACCTGCGGCGGCCATGGCGGCGGCTGACCCAACCTCTCCTTGACAGCCCACTTCCGCGCCCGAAATAGAGGCATTGCGTTTGCACAGCGAGCCTACTGCGGCAGCAGCGAGAAAAAAACGTTTAACGCCTTCATGGTCACCGTTGCGGCAGTCGCGGTAATAGCGCAGGACCGCAGGAATGATGCCTGCTGCGCCGTTGGTTGGCGCCGTCACTACGCGGCCACCCGCAGCATTTTCCTCGTTGACAGCAATCGCCCATGCGCTGACCCAGCTCATGGCTCCTTCGCTGATGTGCGCGGGCGTGCTGCGTAACCGTCCGGCCATTCCGGGGGCGCGACGCGATACGCGCAGACCACCCGGTAGCAGACCGGTGGTAGTCAGTCCCCTGTTGATGCAGTCAGTCATTACTGCATCAATCCGTTGCATAAAGTCAAGGACAACTGACTCTCCATGCAACGTGCATTCATTTTCATAGAGCAGATCAGTCAGGAATCGGTTCTGTTTGCGGGCCAGCTCCAACAGTTCCGACATCGTGGTGAATGGGAATGGAACCGACACCTCCGTGCCGCGGCCGCTTCCGACAAAGTGTTCATCGGCATCCACCACGAAGCCGCCACCCACTGAATACAGTTCGCGGCTGTCAAGAAGCGCTGCGTCTGCATTCCAGGCCTGGAAACGCATGCCGTTGGTGTGTACGGGCAATTCGTCGGTGCGATTGAACAGCAGGTCCCGCGCCATGTCAAAAGGCACCTCGTGCTGGCCAAGAAGGGTCAAGCGGCACTCGCGGTGGATGGTTGCCACGCGTTGTGCAATGCTGCTTGTGTCAACGCTGTCTGGAACTTCTCCGCACAGGCCCATGAGGATGGCCAGATCCGAGCCATGACCGTGTCCCGTATGCGCCAATGAGCCAAACAGTTCTACCTGAACGCGTTGAACTTCTCCCAGAGAATCTTCAGGCAAACCCATTACAAAACGGCGCGCGGCGCGCATTGGACCCACTGTGTGCGAACTGCTCGGACCGATGCCGATCTTGAACATGTCTTGCAGACCAATATACATCCTGCCTCCCATCGTTGAGAAAAGTGACCAGCCTTCCGGGCTTAATAAGTTTTCTATATGGTACGGGTATCGTGATGGCAATGCGGATATCGCGGCCATGCTGAGTAGAAACACCAGTCTGCAGAGTGGTCGAAACGGAAAGCCGGCAGTGTTGCGGCCCGGTTTACTTGGCGCGAGTCCCCACCAAGGCTGCGCCTACGATGAGCACGGTTGCCGTTGCCAGTGTGGCGGACAATGGCTGGCCACGCGACCGTAACAGCAAGGCTGTAGACAGCAGGGGTGTGATGAACGCCAGCAAGCCGATGGTGCGTGCGTCTGCGCGCTTGAGCGCAGCGTCCCACAGGAAAAATGCCCCACCCAAGGGACCTAATCCCAGTATGCCGATCAAGCTCCAATCCCACAGGGACAACGCAGGCGTAGTTTCAAATGCCATATGGCACAGCAAGGCCAGGACTCCAGAAACCAGACAAAACGTGCCGACGGCTGATGTCTTGAATGCAGGTACGCGTTGTGTAAGCAATGAATAACTTGCCCAGGTGAATGCGGCACCAATCGCAAGCGCGTACCCCCACCATGTCGTGGCATGGTCCGGTAGCGTCTGCAAGGGCGAGCTACTAGCCATTCCGTCCAGCAAGGCCAAGGCTGCGCCTGCAAATCCGGCTAGTGCCGCAACCACATGCAGCCAACGCCATTGCACGCCACGTAACCATACCGGCGCCAGCAGTACCATGCCCAGCGGCCACAGGTAATTGAGCAGGTTGGCCTGTACGGGTGGTGCCAGACGCAAGGCCGAAAACAACAAGACGTGGTAGCCAAATAGTCCGCCAATGCCCAGCAGGAGGGTGAACGGGGGAACTTTCCATTCGGTCCAATTGCCACGAGACAGCGGCACTGCAACCAGGCTGCCTGCCAATAGACCTAGTCCGGTCAGTAAAAAAGGTGGCACATGTTGCAAGCGTACGCCCAATGTTGCCAGGCTGCCCCACAAAACAATGGCCAGCAGGGCAAAAAGCAGGCCTCTGGTAGATGTTTGATGCATGTCGAAATCGAGCATTTTGGATAAAAATGGGGCGTTTTGTGATGCGATGTTTGTATTTAGGGGGTGTCCGGGCAAATTGAAAAGTTATTGTCAGTTTGATGGAGCATCGTGACTGGGGAGGTGCGGTTGTTTTGAGTGAAGTCGGTCTTTCTTGTGGGGGTTATTCCGGGCACCGGTTGAGATATCACTCACTATAATTAGTCTTTCCATTGCATGCATGGCATGATCGTATATAGTATTTACTTATTAAGTATTATAGAAAATTTACTTTGAGCCGAGTTCCGTTTGCTTTTGTTGCTTGTTGCGGCGAGCGGACTGTACTTTTGTTGCGGCGCGCAAATACATGAATCTTGCTGAATATCTTCCTGTGCTATTGTTTATCCTGATCGGGGTCTTGGTGGGGGTTGTGCCGTTGGTATTGGGTTATTTTTTGGGGCCGCAGCGGCCTGACCCGGAAAAAAATTCGGCTTATGAGTGTGGTTTCCCAGCATTTGACGACGCACGCATGCAATTTGACGTGCGATATTACCTGGTAGCTATTTTGTTCATTCTGTTTGATCTGGAAGTGGCTTTCCTGGTGCCGTGGGCCGTGGTGCTCAAGGAAATGGGGTCTGTGGCTTTCTGGTCGGGTATGATTTTTCTGTTTATCCTGCTGGTGGGCTTCATCTATGAATGGAAGAAGGGCGCACTTGATTGGGAATAGCCGTTGCTATCGTGTGTGACAGGGGGCCTTGGGGCTGGAGCAGGATAAGAAATGTCAGTTGAAGGCGTATTCAAACAAGGGTTCATTACCACGAGCTACGATGCCGTGGCCAACTGGGCCAATTCGGGTTCGGTATGGCCGATGACCTTTGGTCTGGCCTGTTGTGCTGTCGAGATGATGCATGCAGCCGGCTCGCGTTATGACATCGCCCGTTTTGGTTCTGAGGTGTTCCGAGCCAGCCCGCGCCAGTCTGATCTCATGATTGTGGCCGGCACCCTGTGCAACAAAATGGCTCCTGCGCTGCGCAAGGTCTATGACCAGATGGCTGAGCCGCGTTATGTCATTTCCATGGGGTCGTGCGCCAATGGGGGTGGCTATTATCATTACAGCTATTCGGTGGTGCGCGGCTGTGACCGCATCGTGCCTGTGGATGTATATGTGCCGGGCTGCCCGCCTACAGCGGAAGCCTTGCTATATGGCCTGATGCAGTTGCAGCAGAAAATCCGTCGCACAACAACTATTGCGCGCGTGTAAGCCGCGTGAGAATGACAGCATGACTGCTTACACTATTGATCCGTGCGCGTTGCAGACCAGTATCCGGGAGGTGCTGGCAGAGCGTACGCGCAGCGTGCTTCTGGCGCATGGTGAAGTCACCGTCGAGGTGGCGGCTGCCGATTATCTGGATGTGGCGGTTGTGTTGCGGGATGCGCCGCAGTGTCAGTTCAATCAATTGATTGATTTGTGTGCGGTCGATTATTCGCAGTACAAGGATATGCCTTGGGAAGGGTTGCGTTTTTGTGTGGTGCTGCACCTATTGTCCACCACGCTCAACCAGCGCCTGCGCCTGAAGGTGTTTGCCGCCGATGATGAGCAGCCGCGCCTAGCCTCGGTGAATGGAGTATGGAATGCGGCCAACTGGTTCGAACGGGAGGCGTTCGACTTGTATGGCGTGGTGTTTGACGGACATCCTGACCTGCGGCGTATCCTTACTGATTATGGGTTCGTCGGCCATCCCATGCGCAAGGATTTTCCTCTTTGCGGGCATGTGGAAATGCATTACGACGCCGAGCAAAAGCGCGTGGTGTACCGGCCGGTGAGCATTGAGCCGCGTGAAATCACGCCACGCATCGTGCGCGAGCCCGGTTATGGGAGGCTGGGCTGAAGCCCATTAGTGTGTCGCCATGCCTGAAATCCGCAATTACACGATTAATTTTGGCCCCCAGCACCCTGCGGCGCATGGGGTGTTGCGACTCGTTCTCGAACTGGATGGCGAAGTCGTGCAGCATGCCGATCCCCATGTGGGGCTGTTGCATCGCGCCACCGAAAAACTGGCTGAATACAAGACCTATATTCAGACGCTGCCGTACATGGATCGGCTGGATTATGTGTCGATGATGTGCAACGAGCACGCCTATTGCCTGGCAGTGGAGAAGCTGCTGGGCGTGGACGTGCCCGTTCGCGCCCAATATATCCGTGTGCTTTTCTCCGAAATCACGCGCATTCTCAATCACTTGATGTGGCTGGGTTCGCACGGCAACGACCTGGGCAGCAGCACGATCCTGATCTACACCTTCCGCGAGCGCGAAAAGCTCATGGATATGTACGAAGCGGTATCGGGCGCACGCATGCATGCTTCGTATTTCCGTCCAGGCGGCGTTTACCGTGATTTGCCTGAGCACATGCCGCAGTTTGTGCCCAGCAAGTTGCGCACACCAGCGCAGACCGAGGCGCTCAATGCTGAACGGCAGGGATCGTTGCTCGATTTCATCGAGGCATTCACGCAGGAGTTCCCGCAACGGGTGGACGAATACGAAACCCTGTTGACCGACAACCGCATCTGGAAGCAGCGCACCGTGGGAATTGCCGTGGTCAGTCCGGATCGCGCGATCAATCTGGGCTTCACCGGTCCCATGCTGCGCGGCAGCGGCGTGGCCTGGGATCTGCGCAAGCATCAACCCTACGATGCCTATGACCGCATGGATTTCGATATTCCGGTGGGCGTTACCGGTGATACCTACGACCGCTATCTTGTACGTGTTCAGGAGATGCGCGAAGCCAATCGCATCATGAAGCAATGTGTGGACTGGTTGCGCGCCAACCCCGGTCCGGTCATCACCAGCAATTACAAGGTGGCGCCGCCGCCGCGTGCCGCCATGAAATCCGGCATGGAAGAGTTGATCCATCACTTCAAGCTTTTCAGCGAGGGCATGCATGTGCCCGAGGGCGAAGCCTATGCTGCGGTGGAACACCCGAAGGGTGAATTTGGCATCTATCTGGTGAGCGATGGCGCCAACAAGCCCTATCGCATGAAAATCCGTCCGCCGGGGTTTGTGCATCTGGCCGCCATGAATGAGCTGACGCGCGGCCATATGCTGG
>JAGPIR010000039.1 GCA_018054915.1 Allobrachymonas sp. | reverse complement strand
TGCCCGAACAGGCGCGCGAAGAACTGCAGGTTCTCCTCGACCGACAGCGTGGGGTAGAGGTTCTTGCCCAGGCCCTGCGGCATGTAGGCAATGCGCGGGCAGACGGCGTCGCGGTGCGCCTTGCTTGCCAAGTCGCCGCCGAGCACCTGCACGCTGCCCGCCTGCACGGCGCGCGCACCGGCGATCAGCGACAGCAGGCTCGACTTGCCCACGCCATCGGGGCCGATCAACCCCACCATGCAGCCGGCCGGCACGTCCAGCGTGACGCCGGCCAGCGCCTGCGCCTGGCCATAGTGGTGGCGCACATCCTGCAGGCGGACGACGGGCTGGCTCTGCGTCATGGCTGGACGGAATTGGCCAGGTTCGCGGGCCAGGGCTGCTGGGCGTCAAGCCGTACCCAGGCCACGCCGGGCAGGCCGGTCTTGACCTGCTCCAGATGCTTGGCGAGCAGCGCGCGGTCTATGCGTGCCTTGACGCGGAACATGAGCTTCTGGCGCTCGCTGGCCGTCTCCACCGTCTTGGGCGTGAACTGCGCCGTGCTGGCCACGAAGCTCACCTGCGCCGGAATCACGTACTGCGGCGCGGCGTCCAGCACCAGGCGCACCTCGGTGCCCAGCGCCACGCGGCCGGCCACGGTCTCGGGCAGGAAGAAGGTCATGTACACGTCCGACAAGTCGACCAGGTTCAGCACCTTGCCGCCCGCGCCCAGCACCTCGCCGGGCTGGGCCACGAGGAACTGCACGCGCCCGTCGCGCGGCGCCACGAGCTGTGCGTCCTGCAGCTCGGCGTCGATGCGCGCCACCGTCGCCACGGCCGCGTCCACCGACGAGGTCGCGCCCGTTGCCTGCGCCTTGGCCGCCGCCACGGCGGCCTGGCCGGCGGCCACCTGGGCCTTGGCCGCTTCCAGCGCGGCCTGCTGGCTGCGCACGCGGGCGCGGTCGTCGTCCAGTTCCTGGCCGGACGATGCGCCCTCCTTCTCCAGCGTGGTCGAACGCGCCAGGCGCCGCTGGGCGGCATCCAGCTCGGCCGCGCGGGCGGCCACCTGGGCCTCGGCGGCACGCACGTCGCTCTCGCGCAGCGCGACCTGGGCGCGTGCGGTGTCCACGCCGTTTTTGGCCTGGGCCTGGCGGGCGGCGGCCTCATCGCGCTGCGCCTGCAGGCTGCTGATGTCCATGCGCGCCAGTGGCTGGCCGGCCTTGACGAAGGCGCCCTCGTCGACCAGGATGGCCTGCACGCGCCCGGGCAGCTTGGTGGCCACATCGACCTCGGTGGCCTCGATGCGGCCATTGCCGCTGATGAAGCCTTCGCCCGGCCCGTTGTCGCGGTGGCTGGCCCAGTAGAAGTAGCCGGCGCCGGCCAGCGCCAGGGCGATGGCGGCGGGCATCCATTTCTTGATGTTCGGGTTCATGGTGTTGCGCTCGCTTTTCTGGAAATGGAGGTGGTGTCGGCGTCGCCGCCCAGCGCGGCGTACAGCGCCACGCGGCTGGAGAGCAGGGCGCGCCGGGTCTGCACCCGTTGCTGCGCCGTCGCCAGCAGATCGCGTTCGGCGTCCAGCACCTCGAAGAAGCGCGCGGCGCCGTTGTCATAGCGCAGGCGCGACAGGCGTGCGCGCTCGGCCTGGGTGGCGTGCATGTCGTCCAGCACCTGCACCTGCTGCGCCAGGCCCTGCTGGGCGGCCAGTGCATCGGACACGTCGCGAAACGCGCCCTGTATGGCCTTCTCGTACTGCGCCACGGCGGCGTCGCGCCGCACCTCGGCCAGGTTCAGGTTGTTCTGGAGCTTGCCGGCCGTGAACAGCGGCACGCTGATGCTGGGCTGGAACAGCCAGCCGCCGGTGCCGCTGCCGAACAGCTCGCCCAGCTCGCTGTTGGCGCTGCCGGCCATGGCGGTCAGGGCGATGCGCGGCAGAAAGGCCGCACGTGCCGCGCCGATCTGCGCATGGGCGGCGCGCAGCTGCTGCTCTGCGGCCTGGATGTCGGGCCTGCGCACGAGCAGGTCGGAGGGCAGCCCCGCCGGCAGGGGGCGCAGCGCATCGGCGGCCGGCAGGCGGCCCGCGGCCAGCGGCGTGGGTGCGCCCACGATCAGGTCCAGCGCATGCTGCTGCGTGGCGCGCTGCTGCTCCAGCTGCGCCACCAGGGCCTGCGCCTGCTGGTGCAGCATGCGCACCTGGGTCAGGTCGAGCCGGGAGGTGGCGCCCACATCGACGCGGCGGCCGAAGATGCGCAGCGCCTCGGCCCGGTTGTCCAGCGCGCGCCGTGCCAGCGCCAGGCGCTCGTCGGTCTCCTGCAGGGCCAGCCAGGCATTTGCGGTCTGCGCCACCAGGCTGACCGTGGCGCCCTGCTGCGCCCAGGCAGCGGCAAAGTACTGGTGCAGCGCCGCGTCGCTGAGGTTGCGCACGCGGCCCCACAGGTCCAGCTCCCAGCTGCTGATGCCGACGGTGGCGCTGTAGCTGGTCAGCGTGCCGGGCACCATGGCGGCGAGTGTGGGCGGCAGGCCCGCGCCCAGATCGCCCGGCAGGCCGATGCGCGTCATGCCGCCGCTGGCGCCCACGCTGGGCAGTTGGTCGGCGCGCTGGATGCCCCAGGCGGCGCGGGCCTCGGCCACGCGCAGCGTCGCCAGGCGCAGGTTGCGGTTGTGGGCCAGCGCCTGGGCGATGACGGCCTGCAGGGCGGGGTCGGTGAAATAGTCGCGCCAGTGGGTGACTGCGGCCTGCGCGCCGCCGGCCTCGACGGCTTGTGCGTACTGCTGCGGCACGGGCATGGCCGGTGCCTCGTAGCTCGGCGCGAGCGAGGTGCAGCCCGCCAGCAGCAGCGCCGCGGTGGCCGCGCAGGCCGCCTGCCGCAGGGGGCGGGTAGGGGTGGTGTAGGCGTTCATGTCGTTGTTCAGCCCATGATGTGCACGCCCGCGTCCACGTACAGCGTGCTGCCGGTCATGGAGCGCGCGGCGTCGCTGACCAGGAAGGCGCACAGGGCGCCCACGTCGTCGATGTCTACGAGGCGCCCCAGGGGCGCACGCTGCACGGCGTCGGCCATGAGTTGCTTGAATTGCGCAATGCCCGACGCTGCACGCGTGGCAACTGGTCCAGGCGAAACTGCGTTGACGCGGATGCCGGCTGACCCCAGCTCGGCCGCTAGATAGCGCACCGACGCCTCTAGTGCCGCCTTGACCGGTCCCATGAGTCCGTAGTTGTGAATGACCTCGTCGGCGCCCAGATAGCTCATGGTCAGTAGGCTCCCGCCCTGCTGCATCAGCGGCTCGGCCAGGCGCGCTATGCGCAGAAAGGAGTGGCAGGAGGTGTCCATGGCGCGCGCAAAGCCCTCGCGCGAGCAGTCGACCACGCGGCTATGCAGGTCGGCGGCCGGGGCAAAGGCGATGGAGTGCAGCACGAAGTCCAGCCGCCCCCACTGGGTGGTAATGGTGTCAAAGACTGCTTCCAGCTGGCCGTGCTGTTCCACGTCCAGCGGCATTTGTATGCTAGCCTCCAGCCGCTGCGCCAGTGGTTTGACAAAGGTGCGCGCCTTGTCGTTGAGCCAGGTTAGCGCCAGCTCGGCGCCAGCGGCTCGGCAATGTCGCGCCGCGCCCCAAGCTAAACTGTGCTCGTTGGCCACGCCGACAATGAGACCGCGCTTGCCGGCCAGGCCCGTAGCGGGTAGGTGGTGAAATTCTGTTATGGCAGATACGGCTGATGGGGGCGCATATTCGGATACTGATTTCATAAATCATCGCTTTATTTTTAAATAACCGACTGGTCGGTAATTAGTGTAGCATGAAATGCCTGTCAAAGATATGCTTCGGACCTGGTTGTTAGAGGGATGGTGGCTGTAAACACCGCTTCTCATCCGCTAAATCCGACTTGCGTGGAGAGGAAAGATGGATGGGTCTTCTAAGGATCCGGGTGGTCTGCTGCGCCTTCGAGACATCGGGCCTGGCGCTCAGAGCGCCCAGCCGGTGTTCGACGGTGTGGGGTGTGTCCTGGGTGGAGCCAGTGGATTGCCGTGCGCATGCAGAGCATGCGGCCCGTGACCATGGCTGCCGCACTCCTACGACGCGCTGAACTTGGACGGCGCTTGACGATAGCTGCAAGGTGAGCGGGGCTGGGTGGTGCAACAGCTTCAAGTTTCGCTGCAGGGCGCCCCGTGTGCGGTTCGTTGCGTGTCGGACGGATACGTATGGTACGTCTTGTTTGCCTGTTGACTGCTGTCAAAGTACGTGCGGACGTTGCGACTGGGGCCAGTGGAGTGGTTTTGTGGCCTGGCCCTCCCGGCTTCTACTCCTTCTGCGGCATCTGGGTGAGCAGGGCGTCGTCCAGCGCATCTGCCGTTTGTTTGGCCGGGCGCTGCAGCAACGGGCCGATGTAGTCCGCAAACGCCTGGCGCTTGTCGATGGTGCCAAATCGCATGCCCCAGTCCAGTTGCGATGCCAGATACAGGTCTGCCGCTGTGAAATGCCGGGCGCACAGATAGCCGCCCTGTTTCACGGCCTGCGCCGTTGTCATCTCCAGCACGCGCATTACGTCGTCAAAACTGCCATAACCGGCCACCAGACGCTTGTCTTCGGGTGCCAGCAGCCCCATGGACTTGGCAACAGCGGCAGGCTCGACCACTCCGGCCGCAAAAAACAACCAACGGTAATAGCTTCCGCGCTCCGGGTTGTTGGTGGATGGCGCCAGTTGCCTGAGCGGCAACAGGTCGGCCAGGTATGCGCAGATTGCGGCCGTTTCCGTAATCACGGTGTCGTTGTGCCGGATGGCCGGAACCTTTCCCATGGGATTGATTGCAAGGTACTCGGGGGCCTTCATCGTGCTGCCATATTCCAGCGGCACGGTTTCATAGGTGGCGCCACACTCTTCCAGCATCCAGCGCACCGTGCGGCCACGTGACATGGGGTGGGTATAGAAAGTCAGTTTCGGCATGTGCACCTCCTTGAAAAACACACTTGGCATGGCGCCGTCTTGGTGCGGAATTCGCGGTTGGCACCATGACGGCAGAACCCGATGCGGATGAGAGCAGTTTATATCTTTGGCATGGTAGGTATTTCCCCCGGTGTGCTGCCGGATGAAAAGCCAAGTCCGGCCGTCTCATTTTGTATAATGTACACGGAGCATTTTCATAATTTTTCATGACCAAAGGAGATAAGCCATGAGCCAGAAAATCGCCTATGTGACCGGGGGTATGGGGGGCATTGGAACCGCCATCTGCCGCAGCCTGCATCAGCGGGGGTTCAAGGTCATTGCTGGTTGCAGCCCCAGCCGCGACTACCAGAAATGGCTGGATGAGCAGAAGGCCGATGGCTTTACTTTCCACGCCAGTGCCGCTGATGTGGCCGACTGGCAGTCCACCGCTGACGCCTTTGCCAAGGCCAAGGCCGAGCATGGGCCCATTGACGTGCTGGTGAACAATGCGGGCATTACGCGGGACCGCATGTTCATGAAGATGACGCGCGAGGAATGGGACGCCGTCATCAACACCAACCTGACCAGCATGTTCAACGTCACCAAGCAGGTGGCGCCCGACATGGTGGAGAAAGGTTGGGGGCGCATCATTCAGATCAGCTCGGTCAACGGACAAAAGGGCCAAGCTGGCCAGACCAACTACTCGGCAGCCAAGGCCGGCATGCACGGCTTCACCAAGGCGCTCGCACAGGAGCTGGCCGGCAAGGGCGTGACAGTCAATACGGTCAGTCCGGGCTATATCGGCACCGACATGGTTCGTGCCATCAAGCCCGAAATTCTGGAAAAAATCGTGGCCACCATTCCGGTGAAGCGTTTGGGAACGCCGGAAGAGATTGGCTCCATCGTCGGCTGGCTGGCTGGCGATGATGCGGGCTTTACCACTGGCGCGGACTTTTCCTGCAACGGTGGCCTGCATATGTACTGAAGCCGTGCGCCTGCACGCCGGACCGGCCTGCGTCACGGCGTGCAGGGCAGGCGCCACGCGTATGTGTTCTGCCACGGATGCCACTTGTGGGCAAGTTGGCAGATGGTTATAATCCACGTTTCTCTTGCCGCACTGCATCTTTCTGACGCTGCAGGCGGCTTTTATCCGTAAGAGGAGTGTTCATGCGTCATTATGAAATTATCTTGCTGATCCATCCGGATCAGAGCGAGCAGGTTCCGGCCATGCTGGAACGTTACAAGGGAATGGTCATCGCTGGCAAGGGCCAGGTGCACCGTGTTGAAGACTGGGGCCGCCGGCAGTTGGCGTACCAGATCAACAAACTGGGCAAGGCGCATTATCTGTGCCTGAACATTGAGGCCGACCAGGCCGTGATGAGTGAACTGGAACATGCTTTCCGCTTCAACGACGCCGTGCTGCGCCACTTGACCGTGCAGAAGAAAAAAGCTGAAACTGCGCCGTCGCTCATGATGAAGTCGGTTGAGCGTGAAGAGGCGCGCAAGACTCAGCAAGCGCCGAGCGAAGCAGAAGCCGAATGATTGCGGCTTGAAGGACGATGGCACCCCATCAGCCGCCTGCGTCAATCATTGGACGCTGACGGCGCAGCTGGTGGAAGTGGCCGCGCTGCGGTTCAGCCCCGCAGGTATCCCGGCGATTGATTGTGTGCTGGAGCACCAATCGGACGTGGTTGAAGCCGGCCTCTTGCGCAAAGTGCAAGTCCGGCTCAAAGCGGTGGCCGTGGGACCCGTGGCAGAACAGTTGGGCCGGCAACCATTGGGTGTCCAGGCCCGGTTTGAGGGATTTTTGGGCGGTTCCGCCCGATTCCGACACAGCACGGGTCGCAACACATCCGTCGTCTTTCATGTGCAGTCTTTCGTGACCGGCTAGTCCGTATTGACAGCCCTTACCCTATACAGATTTTTCAGGAGATTTTTGTCATGGCCACATTCAAGAATGCCAGCAAGGACAGGCGCCCCCGGCGCGCCGCGCAGAACCTGTTGTTCAAGCGCAAGCGTTTCTGCCGCTTCACCGTCGCCAAGGTGGAAGAAATTGATTACAAAGACATCGATACCTTGCGTGATTTCATTGGCGAAAACGGCAAGATCATTCCGGCGCGTCTGACCGGCACACGCGCCATTTACCAGCGTCAGCTCAATACCGCCATCAAGCGCTCGCGGTTTCTGGCTCTGCTGCCCTTCAGCGACCAGCACAAAATTTGAGGAGTGCCCAAGCCATGCAAGTCATTCTGCTCGACAAAGTTCTCAATCTGGGCAACCTCGGCGAAGTCGTGAGGGTCAAGGACGGCTATGCCCGCAACTTCCTGATTCCTTCCGGCCGCGCCCGCCGTGCCACCGATACTGCGATCAAGGAATTTGAGGCGCGCCGCGCCGAACTGGAAAAGCAGGCCGCCGACAAATTGTCCGCCGCCCAAGGCCAGGGAGAAAAACTCTCCGGCGCCAACGTCAAGCTGACGCAAAAGGCTGGTGTGGATGGCCGCCTGTTCGGTTCCGTCACCAACCATGACATTGCCGAAGAACTCGGCAAGATGGGATTTGACGTGCACAAGTCCCAGGTGCGCATGCCCAATGGTCCGATCAAGACCGTCAGCGAAAGCACGGTGCAAGTCGCCCTGCACACCGATGTGGTGGTGGACGTGAACGTAACCGTTTACGGCGAAACCGCCTGATTTTTTCTGGCGCGCCGCATCCAAAGCTGCCTGGGAATCCAGGCAGCTTTTTTTTGCCCTGTATCTGTTGGACATCCGGGGCTCAGGGTATTCGGCCGGATGGTGGGCAGGCGTGGGTGGCCTTTTGCTGCGCTGGGGGCAGTCAGTGTCATTTCCTTGGGGGCGCGGTGAGGCGACGGAAGCTCCGGTTTCCTAGTCTTCGAGATTGCGGGCAACCAACTGGTTTCCTTGGGCAGATCGCTGTCGTCGCGCCTGAGGTATGCTTGAGCAATCTGCCTATTCTTGCGTATTGCTGTTCATATGACTGATCTCGAACGCCTGATTGCACAGGCTGAAAAGGTGCTTGGGCAATTGGAGGCTTTGCTGCCGCAACCCTTGCAGGCGCCGGACTGGAATGCTTCCGCCGCCTACAGGTACCGCAAAAACAGTGGCGGTTGGGCGCAAGGGCGGCCCGGCGTGTTGGAGCCGGTGCGCCATGTGGCACAGATTGCTCTGGATGATTTGCGGGAAATTGACGCGCAGAAGGAGCGCATGGTGTGCAATATGCGGCAATTCGTGGCGGGCAGACCCGCCAACAACGTGCTGCTGACCGGTGCGCGCGGCACAGGGAAATCATCTCTGATCAAGGCGTGTCTCCATGCATTTTCCGCACGCGGGCTGCGCTTGATTGAGGTGGGGAAAAGTGATCTGACCGACTTGCCAGATATTGCCGAGCTGGTGGCCGGGCGGCCAGAGAGGTTCCTCATTTTCTGTGATGACCTGAGCTTCGATGAAGGCGAATCTGGCTACAAGGTGCTCAAGTCCATGCTCGACGGCTCGGTGGCGGCCAGCGCATCCAATATGTTGATCTGTGCTACCAGCAACCGCAGGCATCTGCTGCCGGAGTTCATGCAGGACAATCTGGGCCGCACCCATGCGCCCGATGGTGAAATTCATCCCGGCGAGGCGATTGAGGAAAAGATATCCCTCTCCGATCGCTTTGGTCTGTGGATCAGTTTTTATCCTTTCAGCCAGAACGAATACTTGGCCATTGTGCGCCAGTGGTTGCGCAGCTTGCAGGTTCCCGAAGAGGAAATTGACGCTGCCGCGCCCCAGGCGCTGCTCTGGGCGCTGGAGCGCGGTTCACGCAGCGGACGTGTGGCCTGGCAGTTTGCCCGCGATTATGCTGGGCGGTTCAAGGCATGAAAACAGAAGGGCGAGAATCTGAACCGGTTCTGGTGGCGGACGCCGCACAACCTCGCATGGATGCGCTTCCTGGCAAGTCGCGCACGCTGGTGCAGGTAGCCGTAGGCATTCTGCAGCAGGCAGATGGCTGTTTTTTACTCACCAGCCGTCCGGCAGGCAAGGTCTATCCAGGTTACTGGGAATTTCCGGGTGGCAAGATCGAGCCCGATGAAACCGTGGAGCAGGCACTGCGACGCGAACTGCAAGAAGAAATTGGCATCACGATTGCAGCAGCACACCCCTGGCGCAGCAGCGTGGTCGACTATCCCCAAGCCTTGGTGC
>JAGPIR010000038.1 GCA_018054915.1 Allobrachymonas sp. | reverse complement strand
GGTCTGTCGGCATGCAGTTTTCGTCTGTGGTTGGCCGCCACAGTCCCGTCTCCCTTCCTCAACGCACGCATGACCTTGCTGTTCCTGCTGGCGCTGCCATTTATCGGTAGTGCCGTGGCAGCCTTGCTGCCAACCCATGCCCGCAATGCAGCCGCCACCTGGTCTGCCTTGGTGACGTGTGCCTGTCTGATTCTGGTGGCAGGGTTCTGGCCCGATCTGCGTGCAAACGCCGTTTTGCATTACGGACAACGCTGGCTGCCGGATGCCGGGATTCATTTCCTGCTGCGGCTGGATGGTTTTGCGTGGATGTTCGCTCTGCTGGTGACTGGCATCGGCCTGCTCGTGTCCATTTACGCCCGGTACTACATGTCGCGCGAAGATCCCGTGCCGCGCTTCTTCTCGCTGTTTCTGGCGTTCATGGGCTCAATGATCGGCGTTGTGACTGCCGGCAACCTGATCCAGCTGGTGTTTTTCTGGGAGCTGACCAGCCTGTTCTCCTTTTTGCTGATTGGCTACTGGCATCACCGCAAGGATGCCCGCCGCGGCGCACGCACCGCATTCACGGTCACCGCAGCAGGCGGGCTGGCCATGCTGGCCGGCATCGTGTTGCTCGGGCACATTGCCGGCAGTTATGACCTGGATGTGGTGCTTCACGCCAGCGAACAGGTGCGGACGCATCCGCTGTACCGTCCCATGCTGGCGCTGATCCTGCTGGGTGCGTTCACCAAAAGCGCACAGTTCCCTTTCCATTTCTGGCTGCCGCGCGCCATGGCGGCGCCCACGCCTGTTTCCAGCTATCTGCATTCGGCCACCATGGTCAAGGCCGGCGTGTTCCTGCTGGCACGTCTGTGGCCGGTGCTTTCAGGCACACAGGAATGGTTCTGGATTGTCAGCAGCATTGGCCTTGTCACGCTGGTGATTGGGGCATTTGCGGCCATGTTCCAGCACGACCTCAAGGGTCTGCTGGCCTACTCCACCATCAGCCACCTGGGACTGATCACCCTGCTGCTCGGCCTCAATAGCCGCATGGCCGCTGTGGCGGCTGTGTTCCACATCCTCAACCACGCCACCTTCAAGGCCTCGCTGTTCATGGCGGCCGGCATCATCGACCACGAAACCGGCACCCGCGACATCCGCCGCCTTTCCGGCCTCATGCCCGACATGCCCATCACCGGCACGCTGGCGCTGGTGGCCAGCGCCGCCATGGCCGGCGTGCCGCTGCTCAACGGTTTCCTGTCCAAGGAAATGTTCTTTGCCGAAACGGTGTATCTGCAGTCGCACCGCTGGGTGGAAATCGTGCTGCCGCTGGCGGCGCTGCTGGCCTCGGTGTTTGCGACGGCCTATTCCCTGCGTTTTGCCGTGGGGGTGTTTTTTGGCCCGCGTTACACCGACCTTCCCCGCGCGCCGCATGAGCCTGTGCGCTGGATGCGCCTTCCTGTGGAAATGCTGGTGATCCTGTGCCTGGCCGTTGGCATTGCCCCGCAATGGGTTATCGGCCCGATGCTGGCGCTGGCCGCGCGCCCGGTGGTCGATGGCATCATGCCGGCCTACAGCCTGGCTGTCTGGCACGGCTTCAACCGGCCGCTGGTCATGAGCCTGCTGGCCATGTCTGGCGGCGTGGCGGTTTATCTGCTGTTGCGCAAGGGGCTGGACACGGGCCGGTTGCCGTTCATCACTGCCTCGGTGCTACGCCTGGACGGTCAACAGATGTTCAATCGCCTGCTGACGCGGGTGTCGCTTTCGGCACGCTGGCTGCAGCAGCGCCTGCAAACAGAGCGCCTGCAAACACAAGTGTTTCTGTTCATGCTGGCCTGCCTGGTGGTGGCTGCCGCCTCGCTGTGGCAGGCCGGATTGAGCTGGGGCGCGCGTCCACGCGTGCAGGCCAGCTGGGAGTTTGCGCTTGTCTGGATTGTGGGCGCCGTTTGTGCCGTAGCCTCTGCCTGGCAGGCCAAGTTCCATCGGCTGGCTGCCCTTGTCCTGCTGAGCGGTGCCGGACTGGCCACCGCCATGACTTTTGTGTGGTTTTCTGCGCCAGACCTTGCCCTCACGCAACTGGCCGTGGAAGTGGTTACGACCGTGCTCTTTCTGCTGGGCCTTCGCTGGCTGCCCAAACGTCGCCCCATGCCCGAATTGCCACCGTCCCTGCGCGACCGCCTGCGGCGAGTACGCGACCTGCTGCTTGCACTGGCGGTTGGACTGGGCATGGCTGCGCTTTCGTTTGCGCTGATGACGAGGAACCAGACGCCGCAAAGCATTTCCGGATTTTTTCTGGAGCGGTCGCTGACGCAGGGAGGCGGCGCCAATGTGGTCAATGTCATGCTGGTGGATTTCCGCGGATTCGACACCCTGGGAGAAATCACTGTGCTGGGCGTGGTGGCGTTGACGGTGTATGCCTTGTTGCGGCGTTTCCGCCCCCCGCTGGAAAGCATGGAAGCGCCACGCCAGCAACGCGACATGCCATCGAACTGGCAACCGGACTTGCAAAGCGATGTGGAACATCCGCGCACCGCAACCGATACGGCCGTCGGCTATCTCATGGTTCCTGCCGTTCTTGTCCGGCTGTTGCTGCCCGTCATGGTGCTGTTCGCGGTGCACCTTTTTCTGCGCGGCCACAATGCGCCGGGCGGCGGGTTTGTGGCCGGACTGGTGGTTTCCATCGCTCTGGTGGCACAGCACATGGTGGCGGGCACGCAATGGGTAGAAATGCACCTTACCCTTGAGCTTCGCCGCTGGATTGCCTTGGGACTGCTGACGGCAGGCTTTACCGGTATGGGCGCCCTGCTTTTGGGCTATCCGTTCCTGACGACGCATACCGCCCACGTAACGCTGCCACTATTGGGCGAAATGCATATTGCCAGCGCCATGTTTTTCGATATGGGCGTATTTGCCGTAGTGGTAGGCGCGACCCTGCTGATCCTCACGGCGCTGGCGCACCAGTCCATCCGCCGTCAACGCAAGCCCGTGCGCGAAGAAGGGGCCACGTCCGAATCGGTGGCCCGCGAACACGCTACGGAGGAGTCTTCCTGATGGAAATGATCATGGCCATGGCTATTGGCATACTGGCCGCCTCGGGAACCTGGCTTATTCTGCGGCCACGCACTTTTCAGGTAATCATCGGCCTTGCGCTGTTGTCGTATGCCGTGAACCTGTTCATTTTCGTATCGGGCAGCCTCAACATCGCGCGCGAGCCGGTGCTGTTGCGCTGGCTGCTGCCCACGTTGGAACACTATGCCGACCCCATGCCGCAGGCTCTGGTACTGACTGCCATCGTCATCGGCTTTGCCACCACGGCCCTGTTTCTGGTGTTGCTGCTCGCCGCGCGTGGCTTGTCCGATACCGACCATGTCGATGGCCAGGAGAGCGAACAGTGAATGCGTGGACCGACACCCTGATGCCGCATTTGCTGCTTGCTCCTGTATTGACGCCCCTGCTCACAGCAGCCGTCATGCTGCTGCTGCCCGAGCGCGCCATCGCCATCAGGGGATGGCTTGGCATGGTGTCGTGCCTGTTCGGCCTGGCCGCCGCAGCGCTGCTGGTAATCTGGACCAGGAATCACGACGCAAGCATCGCCGTAGGCGTATACCTTCCCGGAAACTGGCGCGTCCCGTTTGGCATCGCGCTGGCCGTTGACCGGCTGGCCGCCATGATGCTGCTTGTTGCCTCAGTGGTCGGATTGGCTGCCCTGCTTTTTTCACATGCCGGCTGGGACCGTGCTGGCGTGCACTTTCACCCCTTGTTCCAGCTGCAGCTCATGGGGATCAACGGCGCCTTCCTGACCGCCGACCTCTTCAACCTGTTCGTGTTTTTTGAAATCATGCTCACGGCCTCTTATGGCCTGCTGTTGCATGGTTCCGGCTGGCCCCGAGTGCGTGCCGCCCTGCATTACGTGGCCATCAACTTGCTGGCGTCTTCCATGTTCCTCCTCGGCGCCGCCGTGCTGTTTGGCATCACCGGCACTCTCAACATGGCCGACATGGCCGGCAAAATTGCACTGATCCCGCAAAGTGACCGCGGACTGCTGCATGCCGGTGCCGCCCTTCTTGCCATGGCCTTTCTGGCGAAGGCGGCCATCTGGCCGCTGAATTTCTGGCTGCCTGCGGCCTATTCTGCCGCCAGCCCTCCCGTGGCCGCACTGTTCACCGTGATGACAAAAGTCGGGCTTTACGCCATCCTGCGGCTATGGACACTCCTGTTTCCGCCCAGTGCCCTCGGATCGGAGCTTTTTGGGCATCAGGTGCTGGTTTGGGGTGGCATCTTGACCCTTGGCCTTGCCAGCGTCGGCATGCTGGCCTCCCAAAATCTGGGGCGGCTGGCCGGATTTTCGGTTCTGGCCTCATCCGGTACGCTTCTGGCTGTTTTCGGCTTTGGCCAGGCGCGTCTCACGGCTGGCGCGCTGTACTATCTGGCAAGCTCCACCTTGGCCTTGTGCGCCCTTTTCCTTGTGACCGATCTGATTGCCCGCTCGCGTCAGGAGGAAGAAAAAGTGCCCACCATCCGGTTTGGCGCGGCCTTGCTGCCGTTTTCCCCCAACCCGCCTACTACCAACCCGGAAACCAACCTGGATGACAACGAACGCCCCCTGTTTGGTCAGCCCATACCGGCTGCCCTAGCCGTATTGGGTGTCGCCTTCATCCTGTGCGCACTCCTTGTGGCAGGTCTGCCTCCATTGTCAGGTTTTGTCGGCAAAGTCACCATGATGACTGCGCTGCTCAATTCCAACGGCCTGGGCATTTACAGTGAATCGCCAGGTGCGGAAACCTGGATTGTTCTGGCGCTTTTCATTTTTTCCGGCCTGACGGCCACCATCGCGTACACACGGGCGGGCATCCGTTTCTTCTGGTCGCCCCGCGGTCGCCCCGCGCCGCATCTGAAACGCATCGAGATCGCGCCCATCGCCATGCTGCTAGGGTTATGTCTCCTGTTGGCAGTGCGCGCCGGGGCAGTCTTGCGCTACACCGAGACCACGGCATTCCATCTTCATTCGCCACATGCATATATCGAAGCCGTCATGGCCGCTTCAGTAAAACCAGGGCCAACCTCCAGCCCGCCCCCCGCATCCACCCCACGCCCTGCGGCATCGGGAGTCTCTCCGTGATACGCAGGCTGTTCCCCGCGCCGCTACTGTCTGCCAGCCTGGCGGGCATGTGGTTGATGCTCAACGAATCACTGTTCATCGGCCATGTCGCGCTGGCGGCCTTTCTCGGCTGGCTGCTGCCACTTTTGTTTGCCGGACTGCGGCCGCAACGCCCGCGAATGCGCTACCCGATGCGGATGCTGCGGCTGATCCTGATTGTTGGCCATGACGTACTCGCATCCAACATCCATGTGGCATTGAGCATATTGCGGCAGCGCACGCCACGCGTAGCCTTCGTGACCATTCCCCTGGAGTTGCGCGACCCCAGCGCCTTGGCGGCACTGGCCGTTATCACCACCATTGTTCCTGGAACCGTCTGGTGCGAGTTGGCGTGTGACAGCAGCGCCGTGCTGCTGCATGTATGGAACATCGAAGACGAAACAGCCTTCATCGCCAGCTACAAAGCCCGTTATGAAGCCCCCTTGTTGGAGATTTACCGTCAATGACTCCTGCAATCAGTATATGGATGCACACGGCGCTGACCTTCGCGCTGGTCAGCTTTAGCGTGGCAGCCCTGCCTGCCCTTTGGCGGCTGGTGCGCGGGCCTGCGGCACAAGACCGCGTACTGGCTCTCGATTTCCTCTATTTACTGGGCATGCTCGTCACGCTGGTTCTGGGCATTCGCAATGGAAGCGATATGTATTTTGAAGCTGCATTGATCATCGCCCTCACGGGTTTTGTCAGTTCTTCGGCCTTGGCCAAATTCCTGCTGCGCGGCGAGGTCATCGAATGAACGCGCCAGCGACGCCACAATGGGCGCAATGGATCGTATCGGCCTTGCTAGTAACCAGCGGCCTGTTGGCGCTGACTGCCGGGTGGGGGCTTGCGCGCTTGCGCCATTTTTTCCTGCGCATGCACCCTCCAGCACTGGTGGCAACAGGCGCGTCGTGGTGCGTTGCGCTGGCAACCATCATCTATTTTTCAGCAACGTACGGCCGCCTGGCGCCCAGCTCCTGGCTCAGCATCATCCTGCTCTCCATTACGGTGCCGATTACCAGCATCCTGCTGGCGCGCACCGCCCTGTTCCGAAGACGTCAACAAAACGATCCGGCCATGCCCGCACCGCTGCTACCAAACCGCAACGACAAGCACCACCGCTGAAGGTCGCACCACCAGCGCTTGGCACACGCGGGTCAGGGGGACAACCGGTCGGCCGAAACGTAATGCTGCCGGAAGGTTTCAAAGGGCATGGTGTCGCCCGCTTCAATCTGACGCTGTCCAGCGCATGATGCCTGTGCAAGCTGCCGGAAATGCTCCTGTTGGGCCTCAGTAAACGGCCGGTCCAGAATGGCCTGCCGGGCCTGTTGCGAACGCAACCGGACAAAATCGATGAAGCAATCGCCCTGCGCATGCATGCCTTGCAGAACACGCGCGGAAGGCAGCAAATCGGGTTGTTGCATACGACTGCGACCCAGGGCCACGGCAGCGGTGTATTCCTGCCCGGTGCCAAGCGCATCCATCCGCGCCGCCACCTGTTCCAGGCCATCCAGTATTTCTTGCGCCCATTGTGCAAGCAGCACCGGCTTACCGTCCCGTTCCAACTCCAGCCCGGGCTCCCGGCCCCGGCTGGCCGCAAGATGCTGATTGTGGCCCAGGGCCGCGATTTCGGCGGGTGTATCTGGCGGACTGGGGATCAATAGCGCATGCAGCAGGAAAACATCCAGAAAACGCATAGTCCCTTCGTCGATACCGACATCGACAAACGGGTCCAGATCCATCAACCGCACCTCGACATACTCCACCCCACGCTCGCGCAGGGCATGCAGGGGACGTTCGCCACGCCGGATCACACGTTTGGGACGGATGGTGCCGTAGAACTCGTTTTCAATCTGCAGCAAAGCGGTGGAAAGCTGGTTGTAATCGCCCCCTGGATTGCGAATGCCAATCGCCTCATACGGCGGATAGGGAACCGTCAGGGCTTCATGCAGCGAGGCGGCATACCCATCCAGGCTGTTGTAGCTCACGGCCAGCGACGCCTGGGCATCGCTTTGATAGCCCAGCCTTCCCATGCGCAAGGACGTGGCATGCGGCAAATACATGGCTCCTGCGCCCAGTGGCTGCAATCCATGCGAACGCCCCTCTACAAAACAGCCGCACACCACGGGCGAAGCCCCAAACAAATACAGCAACAAGAAGGCGTGGCGCCGGAAATTGCGGATCAAACCGAAATACTGCTCGCTTGACAGCCCAGGAAAGGACCAGTTGTAGTGGATGCCCGAAATGGTCTGCATGCGCCGTCCATACCGGTGGCCCAAGCCCATGCGATACACGCTTTTGGCGCGTCCGATGTTGGACGTGCCGTACATGCCGATGGGGATGGTCTCATCGGTTGGCAGCCTGCACGGCATGCTCGACACCCACAGCATCTCGTCGCCCAATGCCGCCAGTTCGCGGTAAACGGCCTGGTGGATCAGGGTCAGCTCGTCCAGGCAGGTGTTGACTCCGGCATGCACACCGGTCACCAATTCAAGCTGCGATTCGCTGAAATCCGTAGTGATGTGTGGGTGCGTCAGTGGCGACCCCAGCGCCGCAGGATGCGGCGTTAACGCCAGCGCGCTATCCGGACGCACGCGCAGGCTTTCCTTTTCCAGGCCGCGGCGCATACCTGCCAGCTGCTCTGCCGTCAGGGCTTGCAGGGCGCAGACCAGCCCGGAATCGGAATGACGCATGGCAATATTTTTCATTATTAATAACTTTCCTGTAGAAATCGGCCTTCAATCCAGCGTTGACGGGCGTCATCATGCATATCGGCGTCACCCGGCGGCCTGCGCGTATTGTTTCCGGCACACAAATCCATCTAGCGAACGACGCCCCTTATCATCCTGAATGACAGAGCGCCATTCTCCACGGCAAATCGCCCCGCTCCGCTTTTTCCGGGCGCTCCATTCGCAAACTGCCCCCTGCGTGCGGTTTTCCCGGAACTTGATGGCGATTCTCTTGTAAAACACATGCCCCTTCAAAATGTCGGGCAGAAACAGCACCCGCACAAACAGGTTTTATAAAACACTGTCTGGCACTTATCGGCCCAACCATCGGGTCGTTTCATGGATGGCGCACGCGCACCGTCAACGCCCGGAAAAAGACTTACCATAGGCGAAGCATCCGATTGGTCATGCGCCGATCGAATGATCGTTTCCCGTTCTCTCATCCCCAAAGGAGTTTCCCCATGCCCGGCTTGTTGCCCGATGTCGATCCTGATGGTTTGCTCGAATTTTCGGTGGTTTATACCGACCGTTCCCTCAACCACATGTCGAAAAAATTCATCACCGCCATGCAGGACATTCTGGGCATGCTGGGCGAGGTGTATGAAGCCCACACATCGGCCATCGTTCCCGGCGGCGGCACCTACGGCATGGAAGCGGTGGCACGCCAATTCGGACAAGACCAAAAAGTGCTGATCCTGCGCAACGGATTTTTCAGCTACCGCTGGAGCCAGATTTTCGAAACCGGCTGCATCGCCAGTCAGATCATTGTCTGCAAGGCCCGTCCCACCAGCGCTGATGCCCAGGCGCCCTGGGGGCCTGCCCCCATCGACGAAGTGGTCGAAACCATCCGCCGCGAAAAACCCGCACTGGTGTTTGCGCCGCATGTGGAAACAGCCAGTGGCATTGTGCTGCCCGACGCCTATCTGAAACAGGTTGCCGCCGCCGCGCATGATGTGGGGGCACTGTTCGTGCTGGACTGCATCGCCAGCGGCGCCATGTGGGTGCGCATGCGTGATTGCGATGTGGACGTCCTCATCAGCGCTCCGCAAAAAGGCTGGAGCAGCACGCCTTGCGCCGCCATGGTATGCCTGAGCGAACGCGCCCGCAACGCCATGGACGCCACCACCAGCAGCAGTTTTGCCTGCGACCTCAAAAAATGGCTGATGATTGCCGAAGGCTACGTCAAAGGCCAGCATGCCTACCACGCCACCATGCCCACGGACGGTTTGCTGCTCCTGCGCAATGCGATGCTGGAAACACGCA
>JAGPIR010000250.1 GCA_018054915.1 Allobrachymonas sp. | reverse complement strand
GACAGAACCAGACGGCCTGCGGCTTCGAGGTCGTTGTGCTGGGTCAGCTTGCGCGCGTAATCAAGCTCCTGCTCCTGGGTAAGCATAGGCATGCGGTTGACGGCGCTGATGTAGGCTTCCAGATTACCAAGGGGGGGCAACGTAACGGTTGTGGACCAACCGGAGGCCACGGCCAACGCTGTACCGCCAGAGGGAGAGGAATCAACAGAGAAAACTGTTTTTTCGGCCATTGACTTTCCTTTCAGAAGGCTAGGAACCATGGTGAATATCCACGGTACCCTTATTTATTGATATGCTAGCACTCGTCTGGTCTGAGTGCTAAAACAGGGTGCAAAAACCGTAACAAATATGGGAAATGAAAGGATGCCGCCTGGGGGCGTGCCAATCGCTGCAGACTTGGCGGCTTCTCGGTTGTCGTTGCCGCTTGCGCGTTCTATTGCCTTGGGCACGGCTGATGCGCGAAACCAGCCGGTGTGTACCGGGCAGCTCCGCCCTCCGCAAAATGGTGTCTGATCACCAGGTGCCGGGTTGGCGTGGGATTCAGTTTTTCAGCTGGTGCGTGACGATCTTGAAGTCTGGATCTTCTTCGTAAGCGCTGATGGCAAATCCCAGACTTGCCATGAGCTTGAGCATGCCGGTATTTTTGGCCAGCACCAAACCGATGATTTCACTCATGCCTTTTTCGCGCGCCACGTCCATAATGGAGCGCATCATGCGTGAGCCAATTCCCTTGCCGGTATAGTCGTCGGCTACCAGCAGTGAAAATTCGCAACTGCTGCTGTCAGGGTTGGTGATATAACGCGACACGGCGATGATGCGATCCGGCTTGGTGCTGTTGCCGTCACCTTGTCTAGGATCGCACAAGACGGCTACAAGCGCCATTTCGCGGTCATAGTCGATCAGCGTCAGGCGTGAAAGCATGCTGGCCGGTATTTCTGTGATGGCCGAAGCAAAACGGTTGTATCGGCTTTCGGGACTCAGGCCGCGAACCAGTTCCTGCAGCATCTCGGCGTCATCAGGGTGGATGGGGCGGACGATGTACATTCCATCGCCTGGCAGCGGCCAGGATTGCTGGAAACGTGCTGGGTAGGGCAGGATCGAAAGATGCTGGTAGGGCCGTGACAGGGAAACATTGTCGACAATGATGCGCGCGTCCACCGCCACGGCGCCATGCTCGTCGACGATGATGGGATTGATGTCCATTTCACGCAGTTGCGGCAACTCGCACACCATTTCGGAAACGCGCAGCAACACTTGTTCCAGCGCTTCATGGTTGACGGGATTGGCGCCGCGCCACGCATCGAGCGTGTGCGCAACCGCAGACTGCTGGATCATTTGCCGTGCCAGGAACTGGTTGAGTGGGGGCAGCTCCATGGAGCGGTGCGAATACAACTCGACTGTATTTCCACCCGCGCCAAAGGCAATGACCGGGCCAAATGGTTCGTCGGTAACCATGCCGATATACAGTTCGCGTCCGCGCGTCTGGCGGGCCATGCGCTGCACCGAAATGCCGTTGATGCGTGCGCCAGGTATTTTGCGCGTGACGTTTTCCATCATGCGCTCAAAAATATCGCGAACGCTTACACCATTCATGACGTTGAGCGCTACGCCATCAACATCGGATTTGTGCGTGATGTCGGGCGAATCGATCTTGAGCGCCACCGGGTATCCCAATTGGCTGGCTAGCATGACGGCCTCGCTGGGGGTGCGAGCCAAGATGGTTTGTGTCACCGGAATGTGGAACGCGGAAAGCAGGGCTTTCGATTCCATTTCGGTGAGTACATGGCGACGTTGCGCCAACACCCCTTCAATCAGCAGCCGGGCGCCTTCCACATCGGGTGCGGCCAGGTGTGTGAGCGGGGGTGGCGTTTGCTGCAAGGATTGCTGGTTGCGGTAATAGGCTGCAATATTGCCGAAGGCGCTGACGGCGGCATCGGGTGTGCGGAATGTGGGAATGTTGGCCTCGGCCAGTAGGGTGCGGGCTTGCTGCACGGACGTGTCACCCATGACGCAGGCAATCAGGGGTTTGTGGCACTCCTTACGAGTCGTGGCCACGGCCTGGGCCACCGCAGTCATATCTATCCCTGGCTTGGGTGATAGCATCACCAGAACCCCGTCGATTCCGGGATCGTGCGCCGCGGCAGAAAGTGCCGACGCAAAATGTTCAGGCATGCCGTTTTCGGAAATGTCGATCAGGTCCGTCAGCGAAGCGTGTGGCAACAGCGTTGACTGTAGCTTCTTGATGCTGTCCTGGCCGAGTCGTCCGAGTTCAAGGCCGAGGTCTTCGGCGCGGTCGGCTGCCAGTACGCCAGGCCCGCCACCATTGGTGATGACGGCCAATTTGTTGCCTACAGGCTGGTATCGTGCAGCTAGACATTGCACGGCCGAAAACAATTCACTAAATGAGCGGATGCGTACGGCGCCGCCACGCCGAATAGCGGCATCAAATACAGCGTCGCGACCCACCAAGGCGCCTGAATGCGTAATGGCCGCCTGGTTGCCGCCTTTGTTGCG
>JAGPIR010000249.1 GCA_018054915.1 Allobrachymonas sp. | reverse complement strand
GCTGTAGCTCAAGCCAAGGCCATAGCCCGTTTCATGCGAGTCGATGGCGCCGGTTTTGGTGCGGCTGCTACTCAGCATCGCTGCGTACGGGCAAAAGGATGGCCACCCGAAGCCAACCGGGCCGTGAATCGGCATAATCGGCGCAAGATTCTGAAATGCCCCACCCCCTGTTGCCATGTTGTTTGTCCTGTCCCCGGCCAAGTCGCTGGATTACGAAACCCCGATTGCTCCGGTTGCGCACAGCGCGCCGCTGTTTCCTGCCGAATCGGCCGAACTGGTGGCCATTCTCAGGGAGCAAGCGCCGCAGCAGATGGCCGCCCTGATGGGCATCAGCGACAAGCTGGCGGCGCTCAATGTTGCGCGTGCTGCCGCATGGAGCAAGAAGGCGACGCCGGCCAACGCCCGGCAGGCAGTGCTGGCGTTCAATGGCGATGTGTATGACGGGCTGGACGCCCGCACGCTGACGGCGGCGCAACTGGATTGGACGCAGCAGCATTTGTGCATCCTGAGCGGCCTGTACGGTGTGTTGCGCCCGCTGGATCTGATGCAGCCCTACCGGCTGGAGATGGGCACGGCCCTGCCCAACGCGCGCGGCGACAATCTGTATCGGTTCTGGGGCGGCACGATTGCCCAGTACCTGAACACGCGCCTGCAGGAACAGAACGGCGAGCCGGTGCTGGTGAATCTGGCCTCGCAGGAGTATTTCAAGTCCATTGACCGAAGCGTGCTCAAGGCCCGCGTGGTGGAGTGCGTGTTCGAGGACTTCAAGGATGGCACGTACAAAATCATCTCCTTCTTTGCCAAACGCGCACGCGGACTGATGATGCGCCACGCCATCGAAAACAGGGTGGGCTCGGTTGGGGGTCTCACGGCCTTTGCCAGCGCTGGCTACGCCTGGGCGCCAGAGGCCTCCGGACCCGACAGATTGGTGTTCCGGCGCAAGAATCGAGAGTGAACAAGATGACAAATAAAAATCCGGTGCAGACGCCCGAACAGTCTCAACTGGGCAAGGCCACGGCCTACCCCGACCAGTATGCGCCGCAGACGCTGTTTCCGATCGCGCGCCAGCCCCAGCGCAGCGAACTCGGAATGACGGCCGGTACCGCGTTGCCCTTTACCGGGGCGGACTTGTGGACGGGCTATGAGCTGAGCTGGCTCAACCCGCGTGGCAAGCCGCAAGTGGCGCTGGTGCAGGTGGCGGTGCCGTGCGAAACGCCGTGCATCGTCGAGAGCAAATCGTTCAAGCTGTATCTCAACAGCTTCAGCAACAGCCGCTTTGCCAGCGCCGACGAGGTGCGCCAGCGCATTGCTGAGGATGTGGGCGCGGCGGTGTGGCAGCCTGTGGCGTCTGTATCGCAACAGGCGTCCGGCGGTGCGCCGCCATCCACGGTGGGCGTGCGTTTGGTGTTGCCCGAACAATTCGCGGCGCAATCGGTGCAGGAACTCGAAGGGCTGAGCCTGGACCGGCTGGATGTGGAATGCAGCGATTACCAGCCAGCGCCGCACTGGCTGCGCGCCGATACAGCAGAATCCGCCGTGACCGAGACACTCACCAGCCATTTGCTGCGCAGCAACTGTCCGGTCACGCAACAACCCGACTGGGGTGACATCCAGATCAGCTACAGCGGCGCGCCCATCGACCAGGAAGGGTTGCTGCGCTATATCGTGAGCCTGCGTAACCACAATGGCTTTCATGAGCACTGCGTGGAACGCATCTTCATGGATATTCTGCGCCACTGCCGTCCTTCACGGCTCACGGTGTATGCGCGTTACACCCGCCGCGGCGGGCTCGACATCAACCCGCTGCGCACCAACCACCCGGGACCTTTGCCGCCCAACGTGCGCACGGCAAGACAATAACGCTGTGCAACCTCCGCGCGATGGGCCAGCGCGCAAAAAGTGAGGCGGCACCTGGACCGCCTCGTGGACACTGCGTGGTGGGCTCCCCTTGCCACCAACGGAACCTTTGGGCCCCAGGTCTGCCCTCAGCTATTGCCGGGAGGCTTTGCCGCAGCGTCTTGCCCGTATGGTAAGGCCTATGCATGCAGCCATGCAATCGCCAGGACGCGCCAGAAAAATCAATCGCTCGATTGCTTTTATGCTGTAATACAAACGATGAAAGAGGCCAAAATGGTTCATGCTGCCGCCCGCCTAGAAAAGACCCGGCTGGGCCGGGGCGACGGGCCGGCCGCGCGGCAACGCCTGCTGGGCGAGGCGGTGCGCCTGTTTGCCCAGCAGGGCTTTGCCCGCACATCCACCCGCACGATCGCCCAGGCTGCTGGCGTCAACATATCGGCCATCAGCTATTATTTTGGCGACAAGGAAGGGCTTTATCGCAGCGCTTTCTACGAGCCCTTTGCCGCCCATGACGTGGAGGGCGCCATTGCCGCGCTGCAGGGGCCAGACGTGCCGCTGCATGAAGCGCTGCAAACATACTTCAACTATATCCTGGCGCCATTCGGGCAAGGCGTGCAGATGCAGCAGTGCATGCGCCTGCACATGCGCGAAATGCTCGAGCCCACGGGTC
>JAGPIR010000248.1 GCA_018054915.1 Allobrachymonas sp. | reverse complement strand
CCAGGAGAACTCACCTCCAGACGCTGATAATCAACGTCCTGCACTTGCAAGGCATACTGCAACTGACGCGACACCTTTTCGCAATCCTCTATCGTGACTGCACCGGTATCCACATGGACGTCCGCTTCTGCGTTCCCGGCTTTCGGGGGGGTATCAATAAAAATGCGCAACAAGCCACCGGCAGAGCGATCAATCTCTACCAGCTCCAGGCCCAGCGCCTGTACAGTTTGTTGCACCAATTCGTGTAAATTCACCCAGAATCCCCAATTCGATTACAGCGAGGCCTTAGACCTTTCCAACCCCGCCCTCCTGCCGCAAGCAAAAAAAAAGGGCAGGTTTAACCCGGCCCATCCTGCATACTGGTCAGCTTTTCATTATAAGCCAGATCACTAGGAAAATCAAACACCCCAGACAATTGGATACATCACTGGAAAACTGATGAAACGACTATGCGACAATAAAAAATTGTTCAAAAAGAAACGTCAATAACGCCTGCCAGGGTGTACGTGGCCGTTTACACTCCCGGTTAAAGCAAATACAAAGGAGCTTGTTCATGGGTTTTCTCAAAGGCAAAAAACTGTTGATTACAGGTTTGTTGTCCAATCGTTCTATTGCTTACGGCATTGCCAAAGCCTGTCACGCACAAGGCGCCGAACTGGCCTTCAGTTATGTGGGCGAACGATTCAAAGAACGCATCACCGAATTTGCTGCCGAATTCGACAGCAAATTGATATTTGATTGCGATGTAGGCGACGACGAGCAAATTCAGCGAATGTTCGCGGATTTGTCAAAAACCTGGCCCAAATTCGACGGTTTTGTGCACGCCATCGGCTTTGCGCCGCGCGAAGCCATCGCCGGCACATTTCTCGATGGCCTGAGCCGAGAAAACTTCCGCACGGCCATGGACATCAGCGCCTACAGCTTTCCGGGTATGGCCAAGGCAGCCCTGCCCTACCTCAACGACCATTCCGCATTGCTGACCCTGACCTATTTGGGCGCCATCCGCACCGTTCCCCACTACAACACCATGGGCGTAGCCAAGGCGGCACTCGAGGCCTCCGTGCGCTATCTGGCCGAATCGATGGGACGCATGGAAGACGGCCGCAGCATCCGCGTCAACGGCATCAGTGCTGGCCCCATCAAGACGCTGGCTGCCAGCGGCATCAAGGATTTTGGCAAGCTGCTGTCGTTCATGGCCATCAGCTGCCCCTTGCGCCGCAACATCACGATTGAAGAAGTGGGCAATGTGGCTGCTTTTCTGCTGAGCGATCTGGCCAGCGGCGTAACTGCGGAAATTTCCTATGTGGACTGCGGTTTCAGCCAAACCGCCGGCATCAGCTACGACAGCGTCGAAGCTGTGTTTGGCAGCCAGGGAAGCAACGGCAAAGACTGAAACAGTCTGTTCTTACCATATCCACACCGCCCAACGCCTGGGCGGTGCTGTCCCCTTTTCCGGGCACGGTGCGCACGCCATGGACATGGTCCGGTTTACCCATGCTGCACGGACAAGCATGTCGGCACATCGCCGCGCAGCATACAGGCCTTGTCAGGCATTGCCGCCCCCCGTCGCCGCCACCCCAGACACCATCCCTGTTGCTTGATAGGCCCTGTTCGTCGTTGCCCGGGCTGAGTCTGCATACGGATCACGGACCATCTTCCTGGATGGGGGTTTTACTTCCAGCGCGACCCATCCAAAGGAAAATCCTTCGGATAACACATACATCTCAAAATTCACGCCAAGCGAGGGCACAAGGGTATGACCAATAAAGGTACATCCATCAAGGTCTCCGGGTATAAACTTCCGCATCCATCGTTGTCCGCCCTCATCGCTCTCCGCACCATGTTCGCCCTGCGCACCTTTCAATTGCGTCGCGGCCGCGCCCTGCCGGTCACGCTCTTTTTTTTCCTGCTGGCAGGATGCGCAACGGCGCCAACAAGCCAGACAGCACTAAACAATCCTCACTATTCCTACAGGATGGGATTCACCAGCGGAAGGCCGCAATGCAGTTTTTTTGACGATTTCCATGACAACGGCGACGGAACGGTTACCGACCCACGCAACGGTCTTGTCTGGAAGCGCTGCGCCGAAGGATATGAATGGCGCAATGGCGCCTGCCTTGGCACGGCAAAGAATATTGGCTGGAAAGACGCCATGCGTGCGGCCCGCAACAGCCGTTATCACGGCAACAATGACTGGCGCCTGCCCACCCGAAAAGAACTGGAGTCGATTGTCAGCGCCAACAAAACTGCATGTTTCGACAATGATTTTGGCAAGGGCCAATATGCGGCCAGCAACACGCTGGCGCATCCGGTGGACAAATATGGTTTCCCGGGAGGCTTCTGGTCTTCCGAAGCCCAAACCGACAAATTCGGCAGCAATGCCTTCTTTGTCAGTTTTGGCAACGCTTATGTCGGCCAGGCCGATGGGCTGATCCAGCCCTACCGGCTGGTGCGCCCCGGCAAATAGCGGGCGGCTAAACAGCCAACAGGCTCAAATCAGCGACCCGGTTCATGGCCTGGTGCAACATTTTCAGCAAACCTTGCCG
>JAGPIR010000247.1 GCA_018054915.1 Allobrachymonas sp. | reverse complement strand
CGCCGCTGCTGGCTGATGAGCTTGGTCAGCACCGGCGTGCGGCCCGGCGGCAACTCGTCAATGGTGCTCACATGCAGATCGGCGTAGTAGCTCATGGCCAGCGTGCGCGGAATCGGTGTGGCGCTCATCATCAGCAAGTGGGGTTCGGTCACGCTATCGCCATTGGCCTGCATCTTCTCGCGCAATGCCAGCCGCTGCGATACGCCAAAACGGTGCTGCTCGTCGATGATGGCCAACGCCAGCTTGTGAAACTGCACCTTGTCCTGAATCACCGCATGCGTGCCCACCACCAGTTGCGCCTCGCCGCCGGCAATGCGCGCCAGCATCTCGCGCCGCTCTTTCGTCTTCTGGCTGCCGGTGAGCCACGCTACACCCACCCCCAGCGGAGTAAGCCAGTCCAGCAGTTTCCTGAAATGCTGCTCGGCCAGGATTTCGGTCGGCGCCATCAGCGCACACTGCCAGCCGGCGTCGATGCAGATGGCGGCCGCCAGCGCCGCCACCACCGTCTTGCCGCTGCCCACATCCCCCTGCAGCAGCCGGTGCATGGGCTGGCCGAGTTGCAGGTCTTGCGCGATTTCTTCGGCTACCCGGCGCTGAGCGCCCGTCAAGGCAAACGGCAGCGCAGCCAGCAGCTTTTCGTGTAATCCGCCCGGACGCAGCGGCAAGGCGGGTGCATGCCTTTTTTCGCGCGCCAGATGGGCCTGCGCCTGCGACAGTTGCTGCGCCAGCAATTCCTCGGCCTTCAGGCGCATCCAGGCCGGATGGCTGCGGTCTTCCAGCGCAGCGATGGAGGCATCGGGCGCGGGATGGTGCAGATACTGCAGCGCCTGCTGCAACGGCCAGGGAGACTGGCGCACCTGGCGCTGCAAATCCTGCAGAGCGTCCGCGGGAATCGTTTCACTTAACAAGCCTGCCACCTGCGCCCGCTGCAAACCGTTGACCACCGCACGCCGCAGATAGGCTTGCGGCAGGTTGCCCGATGAGGGATACACCGGGGTGAGCGCTTGCGGCAATTCGCCGCCCGCCACGCGAAAGGACGGATGCAGCATGGCCGCGCCCATGAAGCCGTGTTTGATCTCGCCACGCAGAATCACCCGGTTGCCTTCAGACATCGCCTTTTGCTGACCGGGGTAGAAATGGAAAAAGCGCGCAGTCACCACGCCGCTGCCGTCATCCACCGTCGCTACCAGCTGACGGCGCGGCCGGTAAGCCACTTCGCACGCGGTGACCACGCCCTCGATCTGCACCGTCTGGCCCGGCATCGCATCGCGCAGCTTCACGATGCGGGTTTCATCCTCGTAGCGCAGCGGCACATGCAGGGCAAAATCCATCGGCGTTTCCAGCCCCAGCTTGCGCAGGGCTTTTTGCAGCGGCGACAAGGGTCGCGCGGCAGGGGCGCTGGCGGATAGGGTGGGTTCGCTCACGGAAACGCGGATAACAAATCAAAAAGGTGCGAAAACGCGCACTGGCCAGGGGCATGCTGCTTTTCTACTGGCAGCATGGTCGATTATCCACGCCAGGCATGAAAAATGGCCGGCGGCATGGGTACTTCCCCGGACCTGGCGCCGGCCACACGCCGTTGCCCAAAGTGGCACAATGTCTAGGTTGTCCGGCTTCGGACGCATGCGATCCGTCTTGCCGGTACAGCCGGCAACCGGAAGGTTCATCCACCAGCCAAAGCACCCTGCAGGGGTGCGGAAGTGAGCAATCCATGAGTGAATCAGCGGTTTACCGCACCTACCGCTCCAATACATACCTGTTTGGCGGCAACGCCCCGTATGTGGAGGAGATGTACGAAAACTATCTGGCCAACCCCGGCAGCGTGCCCGAAACCTGGCGCGAATATTTCGACAACCTGCAGCACCTTCCCGCCGTAGACGGCGGCAACAGCAAAGACGTGCCACACCAGCCGGTCGTCAGCGCCTTCGTCGAACGCGCCAAACAGGGCCGCACCCAGGTGCAGCACGCCAACCCCGATGCCGACATCGGCCGCAAGCGCACAGCATCCCAGCAGCTCATTGCCGCATACCGCAATTCGGGCGCGCGCTGGGCCGACCTCGATCCGATCAAGCGCGCCGAACGCCCTGTGATTCCGGAACTGGAACTGGATTTTTACGGCTTCACCGATGCCGACCTGGAAACGGTGTTCAATACCAGCAACACCTTTTTCGGCAAGGAACGCATGTCCCTGCGCGAGCTGCTCAACGCGCTGCGCGAAACCTATTCCGGGACCATTGGCGCCGAATTCATGCACACCAGCGATTTCAATCAGAAACGCTGGTGGCAGCAAAAAATGGAAAGCAGCCGGGCCAAGCCGGTGCTCGATACCGAACGCAAACTGCGCATCCTCGACCGCCTGACCGCCGCAGAAGGCCTGGAGCGTTTTCTGCACAGCAAGTACGTGGGCCAAAAGCGTTTTTCGCTTGAGGGCGGAGAAAGCTTCATCGTCGCCATGGACGCCGTGGTGCATGAAGCCAGCAAGCGCGGCCTGCACGAAGTAGTGATCGGCATGGCGCACCGCGGCCGCCTGAACGTGCTGCTAAACCTGCTGGGCAAGCTGCCCAAGGA
>JAGPIR010000246.1 GCA_018054915.1 Allobrachymonas sp. | reverse complement strand
CTATTTACTAGTCCAGTCGCCATCCCACGTTTTTGGCATAGGCCTGGCCCCGGTTGCTCCACCATGTGTACGCCGTGTCAGTGGCGGTGGGCTGCAGCTGACGGTAAACGTCAACCAGACCGCCGGTTACATCAGTTGTGTGCAACAGTTTTGTCATCCAGTCGCGTTCTTCGGGCAGGAAACCGCTGTTTTTCTGGTTGCTTTTCCAGTTTTTCAGGTCAATTTGCTGGTGGGCGATGTTGATATCGCCGCACAGAATGAACTCCCGGGTTGCCTTGAGCTGCATCAGATGAGGGTGGAATTCAGCCAGAAAACGGAACTTGGCCAACTGGCGTTCTTCGCCTGACGAGCCGCTGGGGAAATAGCAGCTGATGACCGAAAACTTGCGCTCGGGGGTGTCGAAGCGCGTTTCGATGTAACGCCCTTCGGCGTCGAATTCTTCGCAGCCGTACCCGACGATGACGTCGCTGGGCGCGTGCCGGGTGTAGATGCCCACACCCGAATAGCCCTTTTTCTGGGCGAAGTGAAAGTGGCCCTTCAAGCCCGCGAGCTGCTCGAAGCGGTTGGCCATGTCGGGGGCCTGGGCCTTGATTTCCTGCACACAAATACAATCGGGCGCCGTGGCTGCAATCCAGGCTTCGACCCCTTTGGTCGTGGCGGAACGGATGCCGTTGAGGTTGAGGCTGGTTAACTTGAACAAGGATTTCTCCATGGTGGTTGAACACGTGCAGCCAGAGGCGCAGGACGCTCTGGCGCAGGATTTTGTGCAGTTTGCGGTGGACTCCGGCGTGCTGCGGTTTGGTGATTTCAAGACCAAGGCCGGTCGCATGAGCCCGTACTTTTTTAATGCCGGGCTGTTCGACGACGGCGCAAAGCTGGGCCGGCTTGCTGCATTTTATGCACGCCGCATCATGGACAGCGGTATCGAATTCGACATGGTCTTCGGGCCTGCGTACAAGGGTATTCCGCTGGGCGCCGCCGTGGTGATCGAGTTGGCGCGGCTGGGCCGCAATGTACCGTTTGCCTACAACCGCAAGGAAGCCAAAGACCACGGCGAAGGCGGCTCGCTGGTCGGTGCGCCGCTCAAGGGCCGGGTGCTGATTGTGGACGACGTGATGTCGGCGGGCACGGCCGTGCGGGAGTCCATCGCCCTGATCCAGGCGGCGGGGGCCACGCCCCATGCCGTGGCCATTGCGCTGGACCGGCAGGAGATGGCGACCGAAAACGGCCAGGACGTAGCCCACAGCGCCGTGCAGTATGTGCGCAGCCATTTGGGCATGCAGGTTTGCACGATTGCGAAGCTGGCAGACTTATTGCAGTATTTGTTACAAAGTGGCGATGGCGGGCTGGGTGGCCACCATGCGCGGGTGCTGGCCTACCGCCAGCGGTACGGAGTCACAGAAGGATAAATGTGAGCGGCTGGCAATGGACGGGTCTTCCCTCTGGCGTGCTGGGTGTGGTGCTGTGTGGTGCAGCGGGGCTGTCTGCGGCCCAGAGCATTTACACCTGTATTGACAACAAGGGCCGCAGGCTCACCCATGACCGCCCCATTGCCGAATGTGCCGACCGCGAGCAGCGCGAGTTGTATTCCAACGGCTCGGTCAAACGCTCCATCGGCCCGTCGCTGACCGAGCGCGAGGCCGATCTGGAGGAGCAACGCCAGCGCAAGGACGCTGAAGACCGCTCCCGTGTCACCGAAGCACGGCGGCGCGACCGGGCGCTGCTCACCCGTTACCAGAATGTGGCTGCCCATGACGCCGAACGGGCCGATGCCCTGCGCCAGGTGGATGATGTCATGGCTTTTGGCTTCAAACGTTTGGCCGACCTGGAGCAGCAGCGCACACGCCTGGATGCCGAGTTTGAGTTCTACAAACACGACCCCAGCACCGTGCCGCCCCAACTGAAGCAAAAAGCCGCTGCACATGCGGCTGATGTGGCCACACAGCGCCGCTTTATTGCCGACCAGGAGCTGGAGAAAAAACGGGTGAATGCGCGTTTTGATGCCGAACTGGCGCGGCTGAAACAGCTATGGGGCCAGCGCAGCACAACGCCATAAGGCCCGGGCTGCCCACGGCGGCGGGGGTCTTCACCCCGCGCCCCATCAAGCCAGTTTCTTTTTGAGCAGTTCGTTGACCTGGCCCGGGTTGGCTTTGCCCTTGCTGGCCTTCATGACCTGGCCCACCAAGGCGTTGAAGGCTTTGTCCTTGCCTGCGCGGTACTGGGCAATATTGTCGGCATTGGTCGCCAACACACCGTCAATGATGGCCTCCAGCGCGCCGGAGTCGTTCATTTGCTTCAGGCCCAGGCTGTCGATCAGAGCATCTACATCGGTGCCAGTGCCAGACCACAGCGCGTCAAACACCTGTTTGGCCGCGTTGTTGGAGATGGTGTTGTCGGCAATCCGTGTGATGAGCTGACCCAGTTGCGCTGCGTTGACCGGGGCGTGGGCGATGTCGGCAGATTCACCGCTGTTGAGCCTGCGTGACAGCTCACCGATGATCCAATTGCTGGCCAGCTTGGCTTGGCCGCTGGTCTGCGCCGCCGTCTCGAAGTACGCGGCCATGGCCTTGTTC
>JAGPIR010000245.1 GCA_018054915.1 Allobrachymonas sp. | reverse complement strand
AGCGCTGCTTTTGCCACGCCCAGCCGATCTGGCTGCCGGATCGATACTCAGCGTTTGTGGCCAACCAGGAAGCTGGCCAGGCACAAATCCTGCCAGGCCTGCCGCTTGGCGGCAGGATTGCGCAACAGGTAGGCTGGCGCATAAGTCACCACCACCGGAACATCCGCCAACACATCCAGCGCATCGGCTCCACCCGCCGGCAAGACGATGCGATGCGGCTGCCCGCGCAACTGGCCCAGCGGCGCCGTACTGCCCAACACACTGAACGCTGCATGACGCCCCATGGCCAGCACCAGCTGGGGGCGCACCTGCGCCATTTCATGCAACAGCCAGGAGGCGCACTGGGCCAACTCGGCCACACCTACCCGCTGGCCGGCCGCAGGGGCGCATTTGGTGGCATGACTGCGATACACCTGTTGCGGCAGTAAACCAACGGCTGTGGCCATGTTGGTGAGCAACTGGCCTGCCTCACCCTGAACAGGACAGCCTGCGGCGTTTTCTTCCGCGCTTGGCGCATCCAGCACAAACAGCCAGCGCTGCCCCTGGTCGGCCAATGGGACTGGCTCGGCATCCCACACCGTATGCTGCCGCCCGGCGCATAAAGGGCATGCCCGACACAATGCTGCGGCGGCGCGCAAGGCTGCCAGATCCATCGCCGCATCGATACCGATGGGCAGAGGCTGCGCAGCCGGCGCAACAGCAGCCGCTTTGACAGGGCGCGGCAGCGAATGGTTTTCTGCCTGTTCTGGTGCGGCGGCCGCCACCAACAAGGAGTTCCCCGGCAGGCGCGGCTCCCGTTCGGCCTTTGGCGGCGGGGCGATCTCTGTGCCGCCGCAATTGGCATCCGCTTGCCCTTCTTGCCGGGGCAGCCATACACGAACGCCCATCTCCTCCAGCATCGCCCGCTGTCGCGCGCCCAGTCGCAACGACGATTCAGCGCGCGCACTCATGCCCGCTCCCGCCGCATTGCCCGGAACCCGTCATTTGCTTGTTGCCATCCCCATCCTGCATTCATGGACAGATTGTCTCAAACAAATCGCCGCTCCCGCCATGGCGCTCCTTGAATCCTTGCGCACAAAAAATGTTCGCTGCGAGACTGTGCGATAATTGCTTCTCTTTGCACCGCATGGATAATGTCTGCGGCTGCAATCTGGTTGCATATCTCCCTTCTTTCATTGCCGGACATACCGCCACGCATTTCGCGTCAGGCCTCCGGCATCCACAAGACCCATTCATGCGTGCCCGGCACGTGTGTTGCTGCTTGCGGCGCCAGACGGTGGATGTGTTTTCGCCCTCTGGAGCACTGTCAATGCGGCAGGCTGTGGCACATCTGCGCAAACTAGCGCTGCCCCACCCTTCGCCCAGTTGCATCCAGAAGGCTTCCGATCCACCGTGATCTTTTTGAAAGCCTGTATGTCCTTGATTGACTGTGCGTCCGTTGCTGACGGCGCCGATATTCCCTGCACTCCCACTACCCTCGAGGCAGCTCCAACTGCCGCGCCTTTTGCCGAACTGGGTTTGCATCCCGACTTGCTGCAGGCCGTTGCCGACCTGGGCTATACCCAGCCCACCCCCGTGCAACAGCGCGTAGTCCCCATGGCGCTGGCTGGCACCGATGCCGACAACCACGCCCCGCTGCACGACCTGATGGTGTCGAGCCAGACCGGCAGCGGCAAGACGGCCGCCTTCCTGCTGCCCTTGCTGCAACAACTGCTGCAACAGCAGGCCCGCGCGGCTGAAGCGGCCCGCCTGCAAGCCGAACAACTGGCTGCAGAGGCCCTGGCCCGCGGCGAAGAACCACCCAAAAAACCGCGCCGCAAAAGCCCGACCAACCCGCGCCATTTCAAGTCGGTCGAGCCCGGCGCCCTAGTGCTGTGCCCCACCCGAGAACTGGCACAGCAGGTCATGCAGGACGCCATCTCCCTGGTAAGGCACGCACGCGGCCTGCGCATTGCCGCCGTGGTGGGCGGGCTGCCCTATGGCGTGCAGATTGCCCGCCTGCAAAACGCCAACCTGGTAGTGGCCACACCCGGACGCCTGCTGGACCTGCAACGCAGCGGCCAACTGCGGCTGGATGCCGTGCAATCGCTGGTGCTCGATGAGGCCGACCGCATGCTTGATCTGGGCTTTACCGAGGAGCTTGCCGAGATTCACCAGCTCTGCGCCAATCGCCAGCAGACACTCATGTTCTCCGCCACCTTTGCCCCCCAGGTGCGGCAACTGGCCTTGCGCGTCATGCGCGGAGGCGACGCTACCCACCAGGTGCATATCGATACACCCCAGCAACGACACGCCAGCATCACGCAAAAACTGTACTGGGCCGACCATGCCGCGCACAAGCGTGCCCTGCTCGATCACTGGCTGCGCGACCCGGCCATTGACCAGGCCATCGTCTTTGCCAGCACCCAAATCGAATGCGATGCGCTGGCCGGCGACCTGCAGCAGGCCGGCTTTGCCGCCGTGGCCCTGCATGGCGCACTGCCCCAGGGGCTGCGCAACCGCAGACTGAACGCCCTGCGCGACGGGCATGTGCAAATTCTCGTGGCCACCGATGTCGCCGCACGCGGCATTGACGTG
>JAGPIR010000244.1 GCA_018054915.1 Allobrachymonas sp. | reverse complement strand
AAATCACTTTGCCGCTCGCGCCCCTGTTGCTCCAGCAGCATCAGGGCAGCACTGATGTCACCGCGCCCCACCGGCTTCATCAGGTGTACCTGCACCCCCAGTTCCCGTAAGCGGCCGATTTCCCGGCGCTGATTATCGGTCGTGAGCAAGGCCAGCACGCGCTCATGCTGACCGGCCTGGTGCCAGCTTTCAATCAGGGCCATGCCACCTGGCGCGGGCATGTCGACATCCACCAGCAAGTAGTCAAAAGCCTGATCCAAAGTGCGGTTCATGTCGATCGCCGTAACCGCCTGCGTCGGATCTGCCAGAACAGCCGTCTTGATCCCCTGGCGTTCAAGCATGGTCTGCAGGCACAAGGCCGCACCCGCGTTCTTCTCGACCACAAGCGCCCGACGCCCGGTAAAACTCTCCTCTGCGTCCGGCTGTTCGCCGGCCTCATCGACATAGCCCATCCGTGCCGTAAAATGGAAACAGGAACCTTTGCCCTCCTCGCTTTCCAACCAGATCTGACCCTGCATCAACTGCACCAGCTTGGTACAGATCGCCAGTCCCAGACCCGTACCCCCAAAGCGCCGCGTCGTCGACGCATCAGCCTGGGTAAAGGCAGCGAAGATCGCCTGCTGCTTGGACAATGGAATACCCATCCCGGTGTCGCGCACCGTCACGTGCAGCAGCACGTCACCCGCCGCCCCCGTTTCAATCTCGACGCGTACGCACACCTCACCCCGCTCGGTGAATTTGATGGCATTGCCCACCAGGTTAAGCAGCAGCTGACGCAGGCGGGTCGGATCACCGACCAGACGTTCGGGCACGCCCGGCGCAACATCGACCACCAGTTCCAGCCCCTTGCTGTGCGCATCAACTGCCAGCACCCGCACCGCCTCGAAGATAACCTCCTCGACGGGAAAGGCAACCGCCTCGATATCCATCTTGCCCGCTTCGATCTTGGAAAAATCGAGCACGTCATTGACGATGCCGAGCAAGGATTCGGCCGAAGATTTGACCGTGCGCAAATAGTGGCGCTGTTCGGCATCCAGATCGGTATCGAGCGCCAGCTCCGTCATGCCGATAATGCCATTCATCGGCGTGCGGATTTCGTGGCTCATGTTCGCCAGGAAAGTGCCCCGCGCCTGACTGGCGGATTCGGCCAGGTCGCGCGCCTCGATCAGCTCGTCCTGAGTCCGTTTGAAGGAGGCAATATCGCGCTGCAGGAGCAGCAATCGAACAGGCTGCCCAGCCGCATCACGGGCGGCCACTGCGCCGCGCATCAGGCACCAGCGCCAGCCACCGTCCTTGCCGCGCAAGCGACATTCCAGTTCGAACCAGCGGTCCCGCCGTTCGACATGAACCGCCAGCGCTTCCTGAAAGCGCCGCGCATCTTCCGGGTGCAGCAGCTGCTGCCACTGGACAACGCTATCGCCCAGCTCCGTTTTGTCATAGCCCAGCATTTCCTTCCAGCCGCGCTTGACATCGATGGCCCCGGTCAGCAGATTCCAGTCCATCAAGGCGTCGCCAGAGAGGACCGTAGTCCACTGATTCAGATTGACATAGGCCGCATAGGCACTATCGACCTGCTCGATCAAGGGCTCCAGTTGCGCCAGCAGGGGCGCACTATTGCCATTTCTGGCCTGCGCCAGCGCCAGACGAAAACCCTCATCTTTCTCGCCACCGAACAGACTTTGCAGCTGACGGGCAAGCAGACTGGATTTCATGGCTGCTGGCGCATCCGATCAGCGCAGGCCGAGGACATCCTGCATGTCGAACAGACCGTTCTTGCGGCCAGCGATGAAGCGGGCGGCGCGCAGGCTGCCCAAGGCATACGGCATGCGACTGCTCGCCTTGTGGGTGATTTCAACACGCTCGCCCAAGCCGCAGAACATCACCGTATGATCGCCGACGATATCGCCACCGCGCACGGTCGCAAATCCAATCGTGGAGGGATCGCGCTCACCGGTAACGCCTTCGCGCCCATACACCGCACAGCTTTCCAGATCACGCCCAAGGGCCGATGCCACCACCTCGCCCATGCGCAGCGCCGTACCCGACGGCGCGTCAATTTTCATGCGGTGATGCGCTTCAACCACCTCGATGTCATACCCCGTGGACAGGATGCGTGCCGCCGTATCGAGCAGTTTGAACACCAGATTCACGCCCACGGCCATGTTCGGCGCAAACACCACCGGGATATCACGTGCCGCGTCGGCAATCGCCTCCTTGCCAGCCGCATCGAAACCGGTCGTCCCGATGACGATGCCCACCCCCGCCTGTCGGCACAGTGCCAAATGCTGCAGGGTGCCTTCCGGACGGGTGAAATCGATCAGGCAATCGATCTGCTGCATGCCCGCTGCCAGATCGGCACTCACCAGGACATCGCTGGCCAGCCCCACCAAGGCGCCCGCATTGACGCCAATCGAAGAACTGCCAGGCAGATCAAAAGCGGCGCCCAGCGCCACATCAGGATCCTTCAATACCGCTTCAAGCAACATGCGGCCCATACGCCCGCTGGCACCCACGATGCCGATACGCGGCCTGACTACTTGATTCATTTTTACAACCCTACCCAGTTCAACATCCGCCGGAAAAAG
>JAGPIR010000037.1 GCA_018054915.1 Allobrachymonas sp. | reverse complement strand
TGGCGGAGACGGAGGGATTCGAACCCTCGATGCGGCTCTACACCGCATACTCCCTTAGCAGGGGAGCACCTTCGGCCTCTCGGTCACGTCTCCTGTCGAATTTTTGATTATAGCTCATGACAACCCCGTCAGGACGGCGCGTCAAGCGCTCTGGCATCACATGACCAGCAGGTGGCCACTGTGCTTCATTTTGGGGAAGGCTCCATATAGGGCTGATCAAGTTCAAAGGCCTTGTGAAGGGCGCGCACGGCCAGTTCCAGGTATTTTTCCTCAATGATCACCGAAGTCTTGATTTCCGATGTGGCAATCATCTGGATATTGATGCCCTCTTCGGCCAAAGCACGGAACATCTTGCTGGCCACGCCGGCATGGCTGCGCATGCCGATTCCAACAATACTGACCTTGCAGATTTTGGTGTCACCAATGACTTCTGCCGCCCCGGTTGCCGGCACGATCTTGCTTTGCAGCAGATCCATGGTCCTGGCATAGTCGCCCTGGCCAACGGTAAAGGTGAAGTCGGTCTTGCCGTCCTTGCTGATGTTCTGGATGATGGCGTCCACTTCGATATTGGCGTCGGCCACAGTACCCAGGATCTGGTATGCAATGCCTGGACGGTCGGGCACGCCAAGAATGGAAATCTTGGCTTCGTCGCGGTTGAAAGCGATGCCGGAAACAAGGGCTTTTTCCATTTCTTCATCTTCCTCAAAGGTGATCAGGGTGCCGGATTGCGCTTCTTCATCGATCGCAATATCCCAGGCCGTAAAGCTGCTGAGAACGCGGATGGGCATCCGGTATTTGCCAGCAAATTCCACCGAACGGATTTGCAGCACCTTGGAGCCCATGCTGGCCATTTCCAGCATTTCCTCAAAACTGATGACGCGCATGCGGCGCGCCTCAGGAACAATGCGCGGATCGGTGGTATAGACGCCATCGACATCGGTGTAGATCAGACACTCGTCAGCCTTCAATGCCGCAGCAATGGCCACCGCCGAGGTGTCACTGCCACCACGCCCCAGCGTCGTGATATTGCCCTGATCGTCGATTCCCTGGAAACCGGTGATGATGACAACTTTGCCAGCGCCCAGTGCGGCTCGTACGCGTTCGTCGTCGATCTGCCTGATCCGCGCCTTGGTATAGGCGCTGTCGGTATGCACAGGAACCTGCCAGCCGGCAAAACTGATGGCCGGCATGCCCTCAGCCTGTAGCGCCAGCGACAGCAGCCCCACGGATACCTGTTCGCCTGTTGCGGCAATCATGTCCATTTCGCGCAGGGTGCTGGGAGTGCTGTGCGCAGGGGCGATCTCCCGCGCCAATCCAAGCAGCCGGTTGGTTTCGCCACTCATGGCAGAGGGCACGACCACCATCTGGTGCCCGGCGCGCGCCCATTTGGCCACGCGCTTGGCCACTTGCTGAATGCGCTCGACAGACCCCATGGAGGTGCCGCCGTATTTATGAACGATCAAGGCCATATTTTTTCCCGGATGCCATTCGAAACACACTGCCAATGCTGCAGTGCAAAAAACCGCACAAAGCTCAGAATTGTAGCGGCTTCCAGGTCAATACACGCCCTTCCCGCAACACGAGTCCATTTCCAACCTTGATATGGACTTGGTGCCCGCGTGTCGTACAGGCCGAAAGCACGCGCAACAAGGCCCGCAGCTGGCTTTCGCTGCCAACCGCGCCATATGTCCCTTTGAGCCAATGGCGCAATACATTGGCTTGCCGGTGCAGGGAAAACTGTTGCAGCAAGGCGATCTGCGGCGGGTTGCCAATCTGCAGCAAATCAAGCTGCGCCAGATCCTGCAGCAAGACGTCTGCCTGTGCGGCAAGCCGTGCACTGCGGGCAAAACTGGTGCGAAAAGCGGGCATGGTCCGTTCCACCGCAGGCATCAGCACATGCCGCAGCTTGTTGCGCGTATAGCGATGGTCGGCATTGCTCGGGTCATCGAACCAGGACACTTGGTGCTCCTGCAGCCAGGCGCGCAGCGCCTGGCTGGAAACCGTAAGCAAGGGGCGCGCAAACTGCGCACCATACCGCTCGAAACAGGGAGCCATGGCTGCCAGCCCAGCCACGCCGGCGCCCCGGCTCAGCGCCAGCAAGACGCTTTCCGCCTGGTCATCGGCATTGTGACCCAGCAATACTGCGGCAGAACCGGTTGCCAGGGCCGCCTGCGCGAGCGCGCGGTAGCGTTCCTCCCGCGCCCGGGCTTCCACACTATCGCCTCTGGCGAGCACAATGCGCAGCGGCAATTCCACGTATTCCAGCGCGCAACCGGTTTGCGCCGCCGGTTCGCGCAAGACCGCGCATGCCTGTTCACAATGGCAGGAAAAGGCGTCGGCGCTCGGCTGCAACCCATGGTGCACATGCAATGCCACGACCGCTTGTGGCAAGCCGTCCGATGAGCCTGCAGCCGCTTGGTGGCACAAACGCACGGCAGCCAGCAGCAATGCCGTGGAATCGGCCCCGCCACTGAAAGCGACGGCCAGCTTGTCTGGTCTGGGTGGCGGCAGATCCTGCCACCATTGCTGCAGGGCGTGATCGGTTTGCGATGCCGGCCAGCGCCACAGATCGTCAAAAGCCGGGAAACGTGCACTAGACATGGCGCTGGCAGACAGGAAAGCAACCCGCCTTGCGACAGGGAGCCGGGCGGCTCCTGCCTGGCTTATTCGTCTGTTGCACGCACGTCATTGAACCTGCCATAGCTTTGCAGGCGTTCGTAACGGCGATCGAGCAGTTCCTTGGGTTTGAGATCGCTCACCTGGCGCAAGGCTTCGCCCAGCGCGCGCTTGAGCAGGGACACCATCTGCTTGTGATTGGTGTGTGCACCGCCTACCGGTTCGCTGACAATCTTGTCCACCAGACCCAGCGCCTTGAGCCGATGCGCAGTGATGCCCAAGGCCTCAGCGGCATCCTGCGCGCGCTCGGCGGTTTTCCAGAGAATGGATGCGCATCCTTCCGGGGAAATGACCGAGTACACCGCATACTGAAGCATCAGCACCTGATCGGCCACGCTGATGGCCAGCGCGCCACCAGAACCGCCTTCACCAATGATGGTTGAAATGATTGGCACTTCCAGTTGCGCCATTTCGAAAATGTTGCGGCCAATGGCTTCGCTCTGGTTGCGTTCTTCGGCATCGATTCCGGGAAACGCACCAGGCGTATCCACAAATGTGAATACCGGCAACTTGAATTTTTCGGCAGTTTTCATCAGCCGCAACGCCTTGCGATAGCCTTCTGGCTTGCTCATGCCGAAGTTGCGCACGGCACGCATTTTTGTGCTGCGGCCTTTCTGATGACCCAATACCACGCAGGCGCTACCGTTAAAACGCGCCAGTCCGCCAATGATGGAAAGATCATCGGCCACATGACGGTCACCATGAAGCTCTACAAAATCGGTAAAGATGCCGTCGAGATAGTCCAGCGTGTAAGGCCGGTCGGCATGGCGGGCGATCTTCGTGATCTGCCAGGGCGTGAGATTGCTGTAGATGTCCTTGGTCAGTTGTTGGCTTTTTTTGCCAAGCTGTTCGATTTCGGCAGAAATATCCACCGCCGATTCGCTTTGCACATACCGCAGTTCCTCGATCTTGTTTTCAAGTTCGGCAATGGGTTGCTCAAAATCCAGAAAAGTCCGTTTGTTCACACTTTGCTCCCGCGCAATTTGGCGGTATTGTAAAGACAGTGGAGCATGTTAGGCCTGTATGCCTGTTCAGTACGCTACCGGCAATGGGTCCAGCGATCGCCAAAGATACCAGGTTGCCACGCTGCAATAAGGCTGCCAGGCCTGGGACAGTTCACGCATCTCGTGCCGGCTCACTGGCTCACCAGAAAAATAATTGTGGCTAATGCCTTTCATGAGGCCGACATCGTCCAGCGGCAGCACGTTCGGCCGCATGAGATGGAAGATCAGGAACATTTCCGCTGTCCAGCGTCCAATGCCGCGAATCGCAATCAATGTTGCAATGACAGCGTCATCATCCATATCCTGCCAACGGGCGTTCTGCAGGTCATGCGCAACAAAATGCCGGGCCAGGTCGTGCAGATACTCCCCCTTGCGCGCGCTCAACCCGGCTGTGCGCATGGCTTGCGGCTCCAACTGCAACACCTGCTGTGGCGTCATCCGGTTGGGCAGTGCAGCAAAACGTTCCCATACCGATTGCGCCGCCTTGACCGATATCTGCTGGCCGACGATGCTGCGCGCCAGTGTCACAAAGGCATCGCCACGCGACTCCAGACGCGCAGCGCTGTATCGGAGAATGAGCTTCTTCATTACCCGATCATGCCGGATCAAGTGCGTACAAGCCTCCTTCCAATAGGAGGGCGTATGGCATGGAGTCTCGGCGACAGTACCAGCAGCCATGTTGGATGACTGCTCGCCACACAAGACATTGCTGGAGGGTTGATTCGGGGTCATATCAGGATTGCGTTGCGCGTGCAGGTACACGCACTTGAAGATCGATTGGAAAATTTCCGCCAGACACGCGGTGACAGGCCTCGCGCGCAGGCGTCTGATGCACGATTTTCACCGGCAAGCCATTTGAGGGAACGGCTGCAAGCCTAGTCAGGTTTTACTGACGGCTGCCATGCCGAATGGTTGAACGTAGCGCCGCGCGTTACGTTGCCCGCTCCCAGGTCGTACCTTGGGCGCAATCCTTGAGAACGATGCCCTGCTCCAGAAGACTGTGGCGAATGCGGTCGGCCTCGGCCCAGTTTTTGTTGGCCTTGGCCTGCGCGCGCGCAGTGATTTGCGCATCGATGCAGGCGGCATCCAGCCCCGCTCCCGCCTGCAAATAGCAGGCAGGATCACTTTGCAGCAGACCCAGCGCAGCACCCAACGCCTTGAGCAACCCCGCCTGCGCAACAGAGCGGGTTTTGTTGACGTCGCTGGCCAAGTCGAACAATACGGCCACGGCTTCGGGAGTGCCAAAATCATTATCCATGGCCGCCTTGAAACGGCGGGCGTAAGGGTCGCTCCAATCGACCGCATCCGGCGCCTCTGCCACAGGAACGGCCGAAAGGGCCGTGTAGAGGCGTTTCAGCGCCGTTCGCGCGTCATCCAGTCCGGCATCACTGAAGTTGAAGGGGCGGCGGTAGTGCACGCGGAGCATGAAAAAGCGCAACGTTTCGCCATCGTAGCTTTTAAGCACATCACGGATGGTGAAAAAATTGTTGAGCGACTTGCTCATTTTTTCGCCATCCACCTGCAAAAAGCCGTTGTGCACCCAGTAGCGCGCAAAGGTTTTTCCGGTAGCGCCCTCGCTCTGGGCAATTTCGTTTTCGTGGTGCGGAAACTGCAGGTCGGCCCCGCCTCCGTGGATGTCGAAGGTTTCTCCCAACAGCGCCATACTCATGGCCGAGCATTCGATGTGCCAGCCGGGACGTCCGCAGCCAATGATCGAATCGTATTTGGCATCGGCCGGTTCAGACGGCTTGGCGGCCTTCCACAGCACAAAATCCAGTGGGTCCTGTTTGCCATCTTGCACGGCCACGCGCTCGCCGGCACGCAGGTCGTCGAGTGATTTGCCGCTGAGCTTGCCATACCCGGCAAACTTGCGCACCGAGTACATGTAATCGCCCGCGCTGTCGCCTTGTTCCACCTTGTAGGCCAGGCCTTTTTGCTGCAAGCGCTGGATCAGCACCGCCATTTGCGGCACATATTCGGTGGCGCGCGGCTCATGCGTCGGGCGGTCGATACCCAGCGGAGTAAAGTCTTCATGCATGGCCGCAATCATTTCGTCGGTCAGCTGGCGGATGGGAATGCCGCGCTCCAGGGCTCGTTTGATGATCTTGTCATCAATGTCGGTGATGTTGCGAACATAGGTCACACGATACCCGCTGGCGCGCAGCCATTTCTGCATCACATCGAAGGCAATCATCATGCGCGCATGTCCGATGTGGCACAAGTCATAAATCGTCATGCCGCAGACATACATGCGCACATGGTTGGGTTCCAGCGGAACAAATGGCTGCACGTCACGCGCCAGCGTGTTGTAGATGCGCAAAGACATGATGCAAGGGATTGTTTGAGAAGCAAGAATTTGTTGCACAACCGGCAGGTGTCTGTCTGTATCCGGTGCAGGTGCCATCCTACCGCAAAGGAACCGCCGGCTTTTCCCGCAGGTGTTTCATCCGTCAGATAACTGGGGAGATAATGCAGGCGTTGCACTGTTTTGGATGGCCATGCAAACTTTTTTTATCATTGTTGCCTCTCTTTTATCACGCGTCTTGTCTCTTTCCGTGAAGTGGCAACGCGTGGGAGTACAAGCCGTAGTTGCAGTTTCACTGCTGCTTGGTGGCGGCCTTGCGCAAGCACAAACCGCATTGGTGGGAGAGCCCTACAGAAAAACCAACCAGCTCATCACGGCCAAAAACTACGCTGCGGCATTGCAAACGGCCGACGCTCACCTCACAGGCAATCCGCGTGATCCGCAAATGCGCCTGATCCGCTCGCGTGTACTGATTGCGCAAGGAAAAACCGACGAAGCCCGCAGCCAGCTACTGACCATCACGCAAGAGTTCCCAGAAATTGCCGAGCCATACAACAACCTGGCCGTGTTGTATGCACAATCGGGAGAACTTGAGATGGCGCGCGCCGCTCTGGAAAGCGCCTTGCGCATCAATCCCCAATACGTGCTCGCGTTGCACAACATGGGCGATGTTTACCGGCAAATTGCGGAAGACCATTACCGCAAGGCCCTTGCGCTACAACCCGGCAACCGTGTCTTGCAGGAAAAAATCCGTGCGATGCAATCGCCTTCCCCCTGACACGCAAAATTCAAAAGAGCCAGCATTTGCGTCCCAGAACCAGAGCGATCATGTCTGGTCACCGCCAGAACAGACAAACAGCGTAAACAGCCCATCGGCGCCAGCCACCTTCTGAAAAGGAAATATGCGCATACCTGCCCATCTTTCGTCCCCCCGGAACGCCGCCACCGCCGTCTCTCTGGCAAGGCGGTTGATCATGGCCCTGCTTTGCTTGACGCCCCTGCTTTCACCAGCCGTTGTTGCCGCGCCCGATGACAAACCCACAACCACCCGGCCGCAAGTGCAGTTCCACACCAACCTGGGCGATTTCACCGTTGAACTCGATCCGGTTGCCGCACCCAAAACCGTGGACAATTTTCTTCAGTACGTCCATAGCGGTCATTACAACGGCACCATTTTTCATCGAGTCATCAGCAATTTCATGATCCAGGGTGGCGGTTTCGATACCAGTTTTGTGCAAAAACCGACGCGGGCACCGATCTTGCATGAAGGCCAGCAATCCCGCAAAGCCGGCCTGAGAAACACTGCGGGCACGATCGCCATGGCCCGCACCAGTGACCCGAACTCGGCCACGGCGCAGTTTTTCATCAACGTCAAGGACAACCCTTTTCTTGATCCAACGATCATTCCGGACGGCGACCCCGTACCGCTTTTCACTTATCAAGGAAAGACTTACACCAACATCCCGCGCGCACAACTGCTGCGACATCCCGCGCTGGCCGGCTATACCGTTTTTGGCAAGGTAATCAGCGGTATGGATGTGATTGACAAGATCCGAGCCACCCCTACGGGAGCCGCAGGCCCTTTTGCTGGCGATGTGCCCCAAAAAACCGTTCTCATTCAGTCGGCACGGCAGATCAAGTAAACTTCCATGGCGTTGGCCTGTCGTCCTGACAGGCTTTTTTACACAGTCATTTCCCCTTGAATCATGAGCACACAAGTCACCCTTCACATTGCCAATCACGGCGCCGTCACCCTTGAACTTGACGAAGGCAAGGCTCCAATCACGGTAGCCAACTTTTTGGAGTATGTCCGCAAGGGCCATTACAACGGTACAGTATTTCACCGCGTGATTCCTGGCTTCATGATCCAGGGTGGCGGCTTCGCTCCTAGCATGGAGCAAAAGCCCACCGACAAGGAAATCCAGAACGAAGCCAACAACGGCCTGAAGAACGACCAATACACCATCGCCATGGCCCGTACTTCTGCTCCGCACTCGGCCAGCGCCCAGTTCTTCATCAACGTGGCTGACAACGGCTTCCTCAACCACAAATCGCCCACCCCGCAAGGCTGGGGCTATGCCGTATTTGGCAAAGTTGTGCAAGGCCAAGAAGTGGTGGACCAGATCGCTGGCGTCGCCACCGGAAGGCGCGGCATGCACGACGATGTGCCGAAGGAAGATGTCCTGATCGAAAAAGCCGAAATCCAAGGCTGATACCTGGCTGCCGCCGCATCCATGCGGCGGCCCAATTGCCCATTGTTCGCTGTGTCTGAACCCATGTCCTGTCTCTGCGCGCCTGCCTATTGGCAGAGCGTGGATTTCGCGGCCGACCTGCACCTGCAACAGGACGATGCCACATGGCAAGGCTTTGCCCGGTATCTGCAGCACACCTCGGCAGATGCCGTGTTCCTGCTCGGCGACATCCTGGAACTGTGGGCCGGCGACGACGCGCTGCAGCATCCGGATCATGATTTCGAACGTTTGCTGACCCAGACACTGCGTGCGGTGAGTCAACACAAGGCGCTGTACTTCATGCCGGGCAACCGCGATTTTCTGGTCGGTGCGGAATTTTGCACGGCCGCCGGACTGACCCTGCTTCATGATCCCTGCGTGCTGCAACTACCTGCCACCACACCCGGACAACCCGATCAACGCATTCTGCTCAGCCATGGTGACGCCCTGTGCATCGCCGACACGGCCTACATGCAATTTCGCCAACAGGTGCGCAACCCAGCATGGCAGCAGACTTTCCTGCAACAACCATTGGAGCAACGATTGGCACTGGCACGCCAGTTGCGCCAGCAAAGCAGCCTTCGCAAAAATGCGCTGGGGGTTGAAGGCTATGCCGATGTAGATGAACAGACCGCCGAGCAATGGCTTCAGAAGCATCACTGTACACAGCTGATTCATGGCCATACGCACAAGCCGGACGATCATGTCCTGCCAAGCCCGGACGGACAACCGGCCCGGCATCGCAAAGTCCTCTCCGACTGGGATCTGCAAGCCAGCCCGCCAAGGGGCGATATCCTTAACATCCAGCAAACGGCTGGTAATCCGTTGCATTGGACAAGGCACAGCGCACAGGTTTTTTGACTTTGGGGTATCCGGAAAAGTTGATTGATTTTGACGCCGGCCACAGTTTCATTTGAAGATGGCGGCCGGATTAATTTCTCAATCCCTGGCTTCCCTCTCTAACATCCGAACCAGGTCAGGAATGAAGGCTCCGTAGTTCTTCTCACTTGGCTCTTGATCGGAAGGAAGTCCATAGCCAGCATCCAGACTCATGCCAATGTCCAGATTTCTCCCCTTCGATACGACGCGGTATGCAGATTTGACAATCCGATGCGTACCTTCGGTGTAAAGCACTTTGGCTCGTAATGCATCCGACGTCCCCCCAGTTTCAGTAGCATTGGGCTTTGGAGTCCGGGGTTAATTTAACTCGTTTCTGAATCAGTGTTTTTGCATAGGCAGCTGGTGTCATTCCGCCTAGGGATCGCTTCGGTCGCTCCTC
>JAGPIR010000243.1 GCA_018054915.1 Allobrachymonas sp. | reverse complement strand
CTCTGGAAATACAGGTCGGCATCATCAATCTGGCGCATGTGCATGAATGCCAGCGTCTTGCTCAGATCGGTGCGAGTCAGGCCAGACGGGCCCAGCAACAACGATTCAGCCAGCGCCAAGCGCTGGCGGGAACCTGTGACAGTGGACCGGAGCAGATCTTGCGGAGATAGTATTGAATTAGGCATTGTGCTGAAATTGTAGAGTGCACGCGTGCATAACGCCGGGTACAACAGAAGCCCCCGGCATGAAACACCCGGCGCGTGGTTCAGGCGCTGGAAGCACGACACATACAGGCACCGGCCTCACTCACCATCAAAATTACTGATACCGCCAGTAGGGTAGACGCGGGTTGCCGGGCTGCAGGTTCGGATGCGGTGGCCGGGGCGGTTTCTGCACATTGTCCCATCGCCCTTCCGTCCAGCGATAGCCGCGATGCGCACGGCTCCATGTACCGGGCCGCCAATGGTTATACCCGTGAGGCGGCCGCTCCCAACGCCCAGCAATCCAGACATAACGAGCACCTCCCCAGTTCCAGACTCCCGGCACCCAGACAAAACCGATACCAGGAGACACTGGAACGGGCTCATACAACGGGGCGGGCGGTGCCACATCCACATAAACCTCTCCAACCGAACCTGCAACACGGCCCGCCGGATAAACCACACAGCCCCCAACCAAAGCCAGCGCCAGCATGGCTGCAGCGCCACCAGCGCGCAACAGGGCCGACGGGGAACTCGTGGCGCGCTGGGAAATGACATTCTCACGCATGGCTGCTCCTTTTAAAAAATTGCCAAGACATGGTATTGGAACCCGGTATGCAGCATGGGTTCCCTTGGGCTTGTAACCAGAACCAAAAATGTGTCAAATACTGTTCCGGATATTCACGCATGACATAGCCCTGTCCGCAAGGGCCTCTCCCCTTTTCTGATCGCCCAGAAAGTCTCGGGCCAACACCCGGGAGACCTTGCGAAGGCGTATCTTGCGCCAAGTGTGCGAGCGGATTTCCAGATTGGCCACCGCCGTGCAATGCATACAATGCCAGGCTATGTCCAAACCAGCCATCCCCTACACCCGTGCCCGGACTCTGCCCGTCATTTTGCGCCAGCGCATCGCCATCCTTGACGGCGCCATGGGCACCATGGTGCAACGCTTCAAACTGACCGAGGAACAATACCGCGGCAAGGGCGGCCCGGACGCGGCGGCCTGGAACCGTTTTAAGAATTTTCCGCGCGACGTCAAGGGCAACAACGAATTGCTGAGCCTGACGCGACCCGACGTCATCCGCCAGATCCACGAAAGCTATCTGGCGGCAGGTGCTGACATCATCGAAACCAATACATTCGGCGCCACATCGATTGCGCAGGACGATTACGGCATGGCCGATCTGGCCTACGAAATGAACCTGGAAAGCGCCCGCCTCGCGCGTGCGGCCTGCGACCAGTTCTCCACGCCCGACAAGCCCCGCTTCGTGGCCGGCGCGCTTGGCCCCACCCCCAAGACCGCCAGCATCAGCCCCGACGTGAACGACCCCGGTGCGCGCAACATCACCTTTGAAGAGTTGCGCGCGGCCTATCTAGAGCAAGCCCTTGGCCTGATCGCAGGCGGAGCCGACGTGCTGCTGGTCGAAACGGTCTTCGATACGCTCAACGCCAAGGCCGCGCTGTTTGCCATTGACGAAGCGTTTGCGCAGACCGGCGAGCGCCTGCCCATCATGATCAGCGGCACGGTGACCGATGCTTCGGGCCGCGTGCTCTCGGGTCAGACGGTGACGGCCTTCTGGTTCAGTGTGCGTCACGCGCAGCCGCTATCGATCGGGTTGAATTGCGCACTGGGCGCTGCATTGATGCGCCCCTACATTCAGGAGCTCAACCGCATCGCGCCTGATACGTTCATCAGTTGTTACCCCAACGCCGGCCTGCCCAACCCGATGAGTGAAACGGGCTTTGATGAAACGCCCGACGTCACCAGCCACCTGATGCACGAATTTGCCGCCGAAGGGCTGGTCAACATTGTTGGCGGCTGCTGCGGCACCACGCCCGATCACATCGCAGCCATCGGCCAGCGCACGAACCGGCTGGCGCCACGTCCGCTGCAGTGGGCCAAGCTGCTGCAACCGCAAGGCGGATAACCCGCAGCGCCATGCACGTCTCGTCATGAATCCCATGCCTTCGGCCGAGTGCCGCGCCAGCATGGGTTTGGCGCTCATTTTCGTCCTACGCATGCTCAAGACCGCCCTACCTGGTCTCGTTTCACGCCATGCGTCAACACCAGTACGCAGCACGACGCAATCACTCGGCCCTGTTCGCCGGGGGGCAGCCGGAGGCCTATTGGCGCATATCGCCAGCGGCAGCATGCTTTTTGTCTCCTCTGCGCCGCTGACGCTGTCGCAACTCTTGCTGTCCAGGCGCATGGCTGTGTCAAATCCTTGCGTAAACCGCTGCGCGCTCACGCACGCTCAAGCACCAGTCATTGACGCAACCGATAGCCGCATCTACACTCAAAGAAGTTTCCATACCGTTTTTAGTTGAGGGAGAGGTTCATGAAAATTCTGCTCGCTGTGGATGGCAGCGCACACACCAAGAAAATGCTGGCCTATCTGGCAACGCACATGGAAA
>JAGPIR010000242.1 GCA_018054915.1 Allobrachymonas sp. | reverse complement strand
TTCGTGAAATGCCTTGTTCTGCGCAGCAGGCCAATGTCATGCGTGTGGCGGCGATGGTCATCGGCAGGAGCTTTCCTGCTTCACAAAAGAGGCTATCGGCGGCTGCGGCAAGGTACTTCGAAGCGCATCCCGGCGAGGAGGTTGAATCGGCAGAGATCGTCAGGCGCGGCTGGGTTTCCAACTTGCCGCGCTTGTGCGATCGTCTGGAGCGCAAGTTGCGAATGGCGAGGGCGCAATGATTTACTTCTTTGGCGACACCCACGGCCACTTCCAGCATGTGCTGGAGATCGTCTCCAGGGATTGCCCGGCTGCCATCGTCTTCCTGGGCGACCTGCAGGCGCAGCGACCGCTGGACGTGGAGCTGGAGTCCATTCTGGGGATGACCGAAGTGTGGTTCATCCACGGAAATCACGACACGGATTCCGATGCCGACTACGACCACTTGTTTGGTTCAGCGCTGGCAGACAGGAACCTGCATGGCCGCGTCGCCGTGGTCAATGGCGTGCGCATTGCCGGACTGGGCGGTGTGTTCCGGGGGCAGGTATGGACGCCGCCGGTGGACTGGCTCTACGAGTCATCCAAGGAGTTCACCGCGCGCTGCGGCAGGGGCAATCGCTGGCGCGACGGCCTGCCGCGCAAGCACCGCAGCTCCATCTTTCCGGAGGATTACTTTCGCCTGGTCTCGCAACGCGCCGATATTCTGGTGACGCACGAGGCGCCCAGCGCGCATCCGCATGGCTTTGATGCGATTGATGAACTGGCGCGCAGCCTGCGGGTCGGCAAGGCGTTCCATGGCCACCACCATGACTGTCTGGACTACAGCCGCGATCAGGCGCGGCTGGGGTTCGCGGCCTTTGGTGTGGGGTTTTGCGGGGTGACCGACATGAACGGTGGCTGCATTCAGCCGGGGAAGTTTGACTATGCGCGGGCAGGGCGCCTGCGGTAAAGGAATGGATGACTTGCCTTGTTCCTACAAGGTCGAAATCACGGTGACGGGTCACTTCTGCCCTGCGTGCGATGACACACGAAGATGGCTCCGCCATGTAGGTGCACACCGAAGGACATTTCTTGAAAGATCAAGGTGATTCTGTTCCTGGATTTTGACGGAGTCCTGCACCCTGACGAGGCGTACTTGGTCAAGGGCCGTCCAGTGCTGCGCGCAGAAGGCGCTCTGTTCATGTGGGCGCCACTGTTGGTGGGTGCGCTGAAAAATTACCCAGGCGTGCAGATCGTTCTCAGCACGAGTTGGGCGCGTGAATTGAGGTTCACGCGGGCACGCAGCTTCCTTCCGCCCGAGCTGCAGCAGCGCGTCATCGGCGCAACGTGGAACAGCCGCATGGCATCCAATGACTATGGCGATTTCTATACCCGAAACAGAAATACGTGGTGGGATCGGGCGACCCGCTATCAACAAATTCGGCGCTATGTGGATAGGGCGCAACTGGTGAGCTGGCTGGCCATTGATGATGCGCCAGAGGGATGGGCCGACGCTGACCGCGCTCGGTTGATTCAGACCGATCCTCAGCAAGGACTGGGCGATCCTGCAGCCATAGTCCGTTTGCAGGGGCTTTTGGAGTCTGCAGTGAGGCAAACACAGCCGCAGCGGATGCAAACTCCATGTCGGGGCGGTGAAAAATAAGGACACATCGCAATTGGCACCAACCCGTCAACGAATTTGTCGAGCCATCTCTTTGATGACGGTATGCGAAATGGCCCTGACACAGCGGGACTCACCTGCCATCGTCGCCGCCAGCTCAGGTTGGGCATGGGCGATCTGGGTGTTCTCGGCTTCGACTTCGCCATACAGCGCTTCAGCCTCGGAAACGATGCGGCTGCGCAGACTCTCCAGCAGGCGCTCGGCCGTGCCTTTGACCAGGTTCAGCGCCGCACCGGCCTCCAGCAACAGGCCCCGGCGAATGTCCGAGAAGTGCCGCACGCTCAGGATCGGCCAAGCCAATTGGGTTTGCGCAGGCCAGCCGCTTTTGTCGAAGGCCGGTGAGTCGTACGTTGCGACGCTCAGCAGGTCGTAGAACGGCGCCAGCTGAACGCCCTCGTGCGACACCAGAAAGCTGAGGTTTTTCAGGTGTGCGTCGCTGTTGCCGACGAGCACATTGAACACCAGCCAGCCAAACAGCCGCGAACGCGCCACCGCCGGGCTGCGGCAGGCATTGGCCAGCGCGGCCAGGCTTTCCAGGCTGCCTTGGGTGTATTTGAAACTGCGATCTAGCCCCAGCAGCTGGCAGGCGTCGATCGCATGGCGGCGCTGCCAGCCTTGCTCACCAGCGATCCGGTCAAAGCGGGCGATCAGGTAAACGGGCGATGGCACGTAACGCCGATGCACCTCAGGCACATCCAGGCCCAGCCGCCTGGCCAGGCGCATCACAAACCATTCGTTGATCACGGAATGGGGGTAGTCCGCGTCCGGGTGATCGGGCTTGAGGATGTGGGTGGAGGGCGTGGCGCCCGCTGGCTCAAACAACGCGCCATCTTGCAAAACGACGGCCAGCTTGTGCTGCGCACCGGCCAGCGACATGCGCTTGACGGCGGCGTGCGTCAGCGGTGCCCTGGGCAACTGGCGGATGCGCGCCTGCAGCGCATCGTCGGGCAAGGGGCGCAAGGGC
>JAGPIR010000241.1 GCA_018054915.1 Allobrachymonas sp. | reverse complement strand
TTTCAAAGCGGGCACTGACGCGGCCTTCCAGGCCCACGCCGACATCGTGCAATACCGGCTGCAAATCGGCCAAATTGGCCCGCAATGCGGAAAACGCCTCGGTGAACTGCTGGTGGTAGATGTCGATGGTCAGCATGGCGGTAAATTCCTATAATGCGTCCGAGCACACAGGGCGCGAAAGTGGCTGGTGACTGGACCGATAGCCGCCTGGAAATTGACCCCACCCCCAGTCAGGTGCGGGAGGACGATCCCCTGTGTGCTTCCTCATTTCATTCCTGCTCCGCATATAACAACTCGCCTGTGCGCAGCTTATTCATACCCTTGCGCTCGCGGGAAATGATGTTCCAGAGAATGTCACCGTTAGGTTCCTGGCGAACGACCACCATGATGTCGTACTTGCCTCCAGTAAACAGCTTGATGAAGCGCCTGCGTTTGGTGCCGTCGTCATAGGCGGTGGCCCATACCTCATCGGGCGTCATCAAGGTTGGCAGCACAAAGGGGGCATAACGTTCCCGTGCATCCAGGCGTTTTTCAACCACATGCACCAGCAGTTCTTCCAGAATGGTGACCGGCCCAACAGGGGTTTGTACGCTGCGTGCGGCCCCGATGGGCACACCCAGCGCACCTCGCAGTGTGGAAACGGCATCCTCCAATGACTGGGCCATTGGTAGCAGCACACATACGTGTGCTTCCCGCGTTGTAGGCAAATTCGGCGTCAATACCGTGTGGCTCCGGGAACGAATGGCGATAGCGGGAGACTGGAGAATGTGCGCCTCCCCTCTCTTTCGGCGCAGGAGCAGGCGCAACCATTGACAAAAAAAGCCGCATGGGATCGGCCCCATGCGGCAGCTAAGTTTGCGCAGGCCGGTGATGCCTGCAGCGAGCCGGTTTCTGCGGGAGCAATGGATTTATCACCCTGCCGCAGATCTGCTGTTCTACCTCCGATAGTAGTTGTTCGTGTCGTGCCTGTTCGGGCCTCTTCGGTGGTTCTCCCAGCCACCATGTCTGCCGTTGTCCCAGTGCGGGTGCATGACCACGGGACGGTTGACCGCCACAGGGCGGCGGTGAACGGCTGCCGCATTGACGAAATAGACGGGCTGGCGGCAGGCGTTGTAGCGCGTGCAGTAACGCCTCCAGTTCAAACGGTGCCGGTCTGGCACGTACAGATACATGGGCCGCGCGTGGGAGACGGGATGCCCAATGATGACCGGCATGGAGGCGTACAAGGGCGGCACAGGTGCACCTGAGGTGAACTGGATTTGTCCATATACGCCTGATGCCAACGGTGCACCTACGGTCACGTTCATGTAAGGCATCATCATCACCTGGGCCTGGGCGGCGCCCGCGCCGGAAGCGCCCAGGATGCCCAGCGTTAGCGTGGCCAGCCATTTTTTGTGTTGCAGTTGCATGTTCGCCATCCTTCCTCTGCAGATTGCCCTGGAGTATTCCAGATGCAGGGTTAGGTTTTCCGGCGAGCGAATGGTTCCCGTTTTTGGGGTAGCAAATTACATCCGAGTGCAACAAAATGCCACGGGGTAGCGAGCCGAGGAGTGGTTTCAGCCTTGTGCTGGCACACGTCGGCAAAGGGCTTTTCGTTTAGGGAGCGATCCGGGATGCTGGGTTCTGGATCGGGGATGATTGGTCGGATCAGCCCGGAAGAGCAAATGGTGTGATGCGCATGTGCTCCCATGAAGGGAAAACATTGGCGCAGGAGCCGGGTGCTGGAATGGCCCTTTATTTCAGCCACTTCCGCGGTTTGTTACTGGCTGAGGTGCGTCTGCCAAAAGGCCAGAAAACCCTGGCAGGCATCTTCGCAAAGATCAAGAACTGTTTCAAACCCTTCCGCGCCGCCATAGTAGGGGTCGGGCACTTCATGCATTTGTTGTGTCTGGCAAAAAGAGGCCAGCAGCCGGATCTTGTGCTGGTGTTCCGCTGGACACAGGGTGCGTGCCGCGCGTTCGTTGTCGGCATCCATCACAAGGACCCAGTCAAACCTGGAAAAATCGTTGCGCAGCAACTGCCGTGCGCGCTGGCTTGACAGGTCGTAGCCGCGTGCCCGTGCGTGCTGCTGGCTGCGTGTATCAGGCGGGAGGCCAATGTGATAGTCGTGGGTGCCGGCTGAATCGATTTGGATGATGGGTTGCCATCCTTGCTGGGCAACCAGATGTTCAAGCACGCCTTGCGCGGTGGGGCTGCGGCAGATATTGCCCATGCAGACCATCAGCACGCGCATCGGGGCGGGATCGGATTCTGGTGAGCGGCTCATGTGCGAAGCCTCATGGCGCCAGCGTTTGCGCCAGCGCGACGTATTCGTCGACCGGCACTTCTTCGGCGCGGCGTTGCACGTCGAAATCGCCGGAAAACTGTTTCTCTTGCAGCCAGGCGCCAAGGGTATGGCGCAGCAGTTTGCGGCGCTGACTGAATGCAACCCGCACCAGTTCGGCCAGCAATGCGGGAGGCACGGCGGCTGGACGGGCATGGGGTTGCATGCGCACCACGGCACTGTCAACCTTGGGCGGGGGGTCGAAGCTGTGCGGCGGGACGAACAGCACTTGCTCCATGGCGTAGCGCCACTGCAGCATCACGCTGAGCCTGCCGTAGGCCGCGGTAGCGGGAGTGGCCACCATG
>JAGPIR010000240.1 GCA_018054915.1 Allobrachymonas sp. | reverse complement strand
TTTTGCACGCATGTCTGCGTCTGGCAGACCCATATCGCAGCCATTGCGCCATATTTTGTGTAAATACCCGGCCGGATTTTTTGTCTGACCAACAACGTCCTGCCTCTTGCAAGGCCAAACAACAGCAGGAAATAAGCTCATTGCGATTCAGTATGAATGTGCGCGTCAATCCTCCGTGTGACGCATTACCATGCATGTATGGTTCAACGTCCAATGACTGCAGGAGTATTTCCATGAATGATTCGCCCAAAAAACATCACCCGGAAACCATTGCCGTGCATGGCGGCTACAGCAGTGAGCCAACCACCCGTGCCGCTGCAGTGCCCATTTACCAGACCACCTCGTACACATTCGACAACACCCAGCACGGCGCCGACCTGTTTGACCTGAAGGTACCCGGCAATATCTACACACGGATCATGAACCCGACGCAAGACGTGCTGGAAAAGCGCGTGGCAGCGCTCGAAGGCGGCATTGCCGGGCTGGCCGTGGCTTCGGGCATGGCGGCCATCACCTATGCCATCCAGACCATCGCCGAAGCGGGTGACAACATTGTCACCTCCAGCACGCTTTACGGCGGAACCTACAACCTGTTTGCCCATACATTGCCGCAGTATGGCGTGGACGTGCGTTTTGCCGACTACCACCAGCCTGAACAATTTGCCAAACTGATCGACGGCAAGACCAAGGCCATCTTCTGCGAATCCATCGGCAACCCTTTAGGCAACGTGACCGATTTCGAAAAACTGGCTGAGATTGCACACGCTGCGGGCATTCCGCTGATTGTGGACAACACCGTGCCCAGCCCCTATCTGTGCCGCCCATTCGACCACGGTGCCGACATCGTGGTGCATGCACTGACCAAATACATCGGCGGCCATGGCACCAGCATCGGCGGCATTATTGTGGACAGCGGCAAATTCCCCTGGGCTCAGCACAAGGAACGGTTCAAGCGCCTCAACACCCCCGAAGTGAGCTACCACGGTGTGGTCTATACCGAGGCGCTTGGCCCCGCCGCCTACATCGGCCGCGCCCGCACCGTGCCTCTGCGCAACATGGGTGCGGCCATCAGCCCGTTCAACGCCTTTTTGATCCTCCAGGGCCTGGAAACGCTGCCGTTGCGTATGGACCGTATCGGTGAAAACGCCCGCAAGGTAGCCGAATTTCTGCAAAAACACCCCAAGGTCAACTGGGTCAACTACAGTGGCCTGCCAGATCACAAGGACTACCCGCTGGTGCAGAAATATATGCGCGGCAATGCATCAGGCATTCTCAACTTCGGCGTCAAGGGCGGGCGCGAGGCAGGTGCGCGCTTCCAGGATGCGCTGCAACTGATCCTGCGCCTGGTCAACATCGGCGACGCCAAGACGCTGGCCACGCATCCGGCCAGCACCACACACCGCCAGTTGTCACCAGCCGAACTGGAAAAAGCCGGCGTAACCGAAGACATGATCCGCTTGTCGATCGGCATCGAACACGCCGACGACATCATTGCCGACCTTGACCAGGCGCTGGCTGCCGCCTAAGTCATCAGAAGACAATGACACGGCCGTTCACCGCTGACCGGGCATCTGGCCGCACCCTGGCTCTGCCCGCATCCGGTGGACACAAACTCCCCTCATCGCGGTTGCACCGACAGGCCATCTAAGCGGAACGGCCCCTGCGAAGACGGTACGGCCGGCAACCGCTGGAGTCAAGCGTCACGTTACAGCGTCGGAGGCGGAGGCCTGCGCGCAAACAGTCCCGCCGTGCGGCTGCCTTGCCGGGCAAAACGCTCGCGCCGCGCAGCCTTCGGGTCGGCCAGCAGGGGCCGATACAGCTCCACCCGGTCGTTATCGCGCAAGGGCTGGTCCAGCCCGCACGCTTTGCCCCAGATCCCGCACGCCAGTTGCGTGGCGGCAGCGCCTTGGTCGAGCAGTTCACCCACCTCGGGCCTGTTCTGCCAGCCTGTGGCCCGCAGCGCCTGCCGCACCGTGCTGCCTTTTGGCAGGCACAGGTTTTTTTCCAGCAAGTCGCCAGCTTGCACCACGTACACCAGGGTGACACAGAGCGAATCAGATTTTTCTTCCATACACTTGGTGTGCGCGTTGGGTGAATGCGTCAACGAGCGTAACGGGTACTCGGTCGAATACGGGTCCCACAAACCGCGCCAGCAGGAAACTGGAAAAACGGTAATTCAGATCAAGCTGCACGCGACAGGCGCGCGTGTTGCCATCTTCCAGGGGCTCAAAACGCCATCGGCCATGCAGATCAGAAAATGGACCGCGCACCAGATGAAGGTCAATCTGCTGCCCGAAACGTTCGGTATTGCGCGTAACAAAACTCTGACGCAGCCCGCCCAAGCCAATGCCCACTTCCGCCACCTTGCCGTCGGGCAGGGTTTGGAGTACGCGGGCAAAATCGCACCACGGCAGAAACTGCGGATACGCAGGCACTGCACTGACCAACTCGAACATTTCGGTCGGGCTATATGGCACTAAAACGGATTTGCGGACGGATTTCATACAATGATCGATTTTGTATTGTGCACAAAATGCACTGGACTGTCTGCCATGGCCACGAAAAAAACTCAGGCGCCCGCTCGCATCGCCGAAAACAAGAAAGCCGCGTTCAACTATTTTTTTGAAGAGAAACATGA
>JAGPIR010000239.1 GCA_018054915.1 Allobrachymonas sp. | reverse complement strand
GTCACCTTGAAGGAAATGATTGCGGCCTATTGCAGCATCGTGAACCTGGGCCGCTACGTCGAGCCTGTGCTCATCACCCGCATCGAAGACAAAAACGGCAAGGTGCTGGAGACATTTGCCCAGTCCACGCCCGAGCCCGTGTTTGACGCCCGCGCCGCCCAGACCCTGCGCAACACCATGCGCGGCGGGGTAGACCGGGGCACGGCCACGGCGATCCGTTCGCGCTATGGCATCCAGGCCGATGTGGCGGGCAAGACCGGCACCACCCAGGACAACACCGACGGCTGGTTCATCCTGATGAACGCCCGCGTGGTGGCGGGCGCCTGGGCGGGCTTCAACGACGGCCGCATCACGCTGCGCAGCGACTACTGGGGGCAGGGCGCACGCAGCGCACTGCCGATGGTGGGCGAATTCATGCAGCAGGGGCTGCGCGCCAGGGTGATCAATGGCAACGAGAGGTTTGTGGATGAGTTTGCGCCGGTAGAGCTGCCGCCGCCGCCAGATGCACCGCTGGACAGCGTGCGTGACTGGATTCGCGGGCTGTTCGGCGGCGGTGAGTCACGGTCTGCGCCGCCAGCGCCACCAGCGCTCCCACCGGGCACCTTGCCCCCGGTGACCACCGACGATGCGCCATCCGTTCAGTTCACGCCGATGGTTCCGCCGCCCCCACCACTTGTTCCGTTAACGCCAGCCACGCCTGCGCAGGACTGGGTGGGAGGGTGAGCTGTTGAGCGGTATGCCAACGCTGCGGGTGCATTGAATGTCGATGCAACGCAGACCAAACCGGCCGCCGTTGTGGTCGCTGAAATTGGCTAGCAGCTTTTATTGCATCACGTATCCGCATCCCGCAACACTTGCGACCTTGCCCCCGCACCTCGCTTGTGGTGAAAGGCAGGCTGTCGTGGTTTCGCAGCCCGGGCTAACCAGGCCGTGCGGAGCCCCCGGCACACAGCGGCCTTCTGATGTCCATCTACATGCCAGGATGCGGACGCGCCTGGCACCAGAGCCCGGAGTCACAAAATTACATGGAACATTCCGGCCACCCGCGCGTTGAAGCCCTGGTTCACCATGGGAATCTGCAGCCACCTCGATGACGAAGAATGCGCCGCGCACGCACAGCGGGGTGATCGCGCAGCGTTTTCGGAGCTGGTGGCCCGTTTTCAGAATCGCATCTATCGCTTTTTAGTGCGGCTCACGCGGTCGCCCGACGATGCGTTGGAGTTGACGCAGGAGACGTTTTTGCACGCCTACCAGGCGCTGGCGCGCTGGACGCCAGATGCCCGGCTGAGCACCTGGCTGTTTCGCATTGCCCGCAACCTGGCGTTTGACTGGCTGCGGCGCGGCAAGCGCGTGGCCTTTGTGCCGTGGGACGAAGACCAAGCCGCCAGCCACCCCGACCCCGCACCGGCGCCCGATGCCGTGCTGGAGACGGCCCAGCGCTTCCAGGGCCTGGAGAAAGCCCTGGCGCGTTTGCCGCCAGAGCACCGCGAGATCCTGCTGCTGCGGGAGATCGAAGAAATGTCCTATGAAGACATTGCCGCCGTGCTTCAACTGAACATCGGCACCGTCAAGTCGCGCATCGCACGGGCGCGCGCCGGGTTGCTGGAAAAAATGCCGCGCTGAATGGAGACCTTGCCATGACTTGCCCCCGCCACGACGATCTGTCCGCCTATGCGGACGACATGGTGCAACCTGCCGAGCGCGTCCGCATGCGCCAGCACCTTGCGGGCTGCCCGGCGTGCCAGCACCGGCTTGATGCCATCACCACCCTGGGCCAGAGCTTGCGAGCTTTGCCGTCGCCCCCGCTCGGCGTGGACCTGGCCGGGCAGTGGAACGAACCACTGCCCGAGCCACCGGCTGGGCCTTTGCGCACCCCGCCGCAGGGGCGGCGACCCGCGCGCCCTGATGCGGGCCGCTCGGGCAGGGCAGTCTGGTCGAACTGGCTCGGCTGGATGCCTGCGGGGTTGGCGAGCGGGCTGGCCCTGGCCTCGGGTGTCTGGCTGGGCGGCCTGCTGCTGGGGGGCGGTGCCGCCACGGTGCCAAGTGCCGCCTTGGTGCGGGTGTTCGACCCCGTGCCTCCCGGTGGCCTGTGTGCTGCCGCCGAAATTTGCCGTATCCAGAGAGGAATGCCATGAACCGTCGCAGCGTACCCGCATGGCTTTTGGCCGCATCGCTGGCCCTGAATGCAGGCATCGTGGTGGCCGTGGCCCTGCAGCAGTGGCAGCCACCACCCAAGGCGCAGGCCACGCAGCCAAGTCCCGTGAACCTGCCGGATTACCTGGAGCTGAGCGCCGAACAACGCCAGCGCTGGCAACAGCTTGAGCCCGATTTTCTGCGCGACGTGACCGCGAATTGGGCCGAGATCCGCCGCCACCGCGAGGCGCTGGTGCGGCACATCTTTGCCAATGAGCCGCAGCGCGCCGCCATCGACGCCGAGCAGGCCCGCATTGCCGCCTTGCAGGATGCACAGCAGCAGCGCGTGATTGCGCAACTGCTCGCAGAGCGTGCCTTGCTGGATGACGGGCAGCGTGCGCGGCTGATGGCGCTGCTGCTCAGCCGCTATGCCCAGGAATCGTCCGAAGAAGAGTTGCTGCACCGCGATTGATTGCCGCTCAAACGCGCCCAGCCGGGGCCGCCAGACGGTGGCTGACAAAA
>JAGPIR010000238.1 GCA_018054915.1 Allobrachymonas sp. | reverse complement strand
CGTCCCGGTAGAATCGCGGTTTTAACAGCCTCCCCTTTTCTCCATGTCTGCTTGGGTCCTTCCGGATCACATTGCCGATGTCTTGCCGTCTGAAGCTCGGCACATCGAAGAATTGCGTCGCGGGCTGCTCGATACAGCCCGTTGTTATGGTTACGAGCTGGTCATGCCCCCGCTGTTGGAGCATCTGGAGTCTCTCCTCACTGGTACTGGAGAAGCTCTGGATCTGCAGACCTTCAAGCTGGTCGACCAGCTGTCCGGTCGCTCTATGGGTTTGCGAGCCGATACGACACCCCAGGTGGCTCGTATCGACGCACATTTGCTCAATCGCAAAGGAGTGACGCGTCTCTGCTACTGTGGTCCTGTATTGCACACGCGCCCCGACCGCCCCCATGCCACCCGGGAGCCTCTTCAGTTTGGTGCCGAGATCTATGGGCATGCAGGGGTAGAGGCGGACCTCGAAGCGCTTCAGTTAGCCAGGGAGTGTCTGCGAGTTGCCAATGTACGCAACACCACGGTGGACCTTGCGGATGTACGTATCGTCCGCAACCTGCTGGCTGGTGTGAGCGTCAGCCCGCAATTGCTCAGCGGAATTCACGCCGCCTTGGCTGCCAAAGACGCTGGTGAGTTGTCTGTTCTGACGCGTGGCTTTCCTGACGAATCCCGACAGGGTCTTCTCGCCCTGGTTCAGTTGTACGGTGACTCTGCCGTCTTGGTGGAGGCAGAAAAAGCACTCAAGCGCATTGATGGTATGCCTGAAGTGCTATCAAGTTTGAAGTGGTTGGCCTCCCGTCTTGAAGGAGCAACCGTTACTTTTGACTTGGCTGATTTGCGTGGATACGCCTACTACAGTGGCGCGCGCTTTGCTGTCTATGCCCCAGGTGCCAGCGATGCCTTGGTGCGCGGTGGTCGATACGATGAGGTTGGTGCAGTCTTTGGCCGGAATCGCCCTGCGGCCGGATTCAGTCTGGATATCAAGCAGGTGGTTGGTGTGGTGCCACCCCGTGCCTTGAAGGCTGCGATTCGTGCCCCTTGGGGGGAGGCTGCAGAGGTGAATGCGGCTATTGCGGAGCTTCGGACTGCCGGTGAAACGGTCGTGTGTGTTTTGCCTGGGCACGAGAGCGAGGTGGATGAGTTCCACTGTGATCGTGAACTGGTTCAGGTTGCTGGCCGTTGGGTCGTGCAGGCTGTTTGAGCAATTGTCATTTGAATTGGGTTTGAGATGAAAGCAACCAAAGGTCGCAACGTAGTGGTGGTCGGTACCCAATGGGGCGACGAAGGCAAAGGCAAGTTGGTCGATTGGCTGACAGAAAGCGCTCAAGGCGTTGTGCGCTTCCAGGGGGGGCACAACGCTGGTCACACATTGGTGATCAATGGCGTCAAGACGGCTCTGCATTTGATTCCCAGCGGCATCATGCGCCCAGGGGTCAAGTGTTACATCGGCAACGGCGTAGTGCTGTCCGCAGCGAAGCTGTTCGAAGAAATTGAAGGTCTGGAAAAAGCTGGTGTCGAAGTGCGTTCGCGCTTGCGGATCAGTGAGGCGTGCCCTCTGATCCTGCCCTTCCACGCTGCCATCGATGTGGCGCGAGAGGCAGCCCGGGAGCAGGGCGGGACAGAGAAGATTGGTACCACCGGCCGTGGCATCGGCCCGGCCTATGAAGACAAGATCGCGCGTCGTGCGCTGCGTGTACAGGATTTGAAGTACCCAGAGCGTTTTGCGGCCAAGTTGCGTGAATTGCTGGACCTGCACAACCACGTGCTGACCACGTACCTGGGGTCCGCAAAGTTCGTCTTTGGCGATGCGCTCAAGCCTTACATCCAGGATGGCAAGGTGCAGTTTGATGTGGTTTATGCCGAAGCCATGCGCCATGCAGAGCTGCTCAAGCCCATGATGGCTGATGTGTCGCGCGAATTGAACGACGCCAACCGGGCTGGCGCCAATCTGCTATTCGAGGGAGCCCAAGGCACGCTGCTGGATGTGGACCATGGCACATACCCGTATGTCACCTCCAGCAACTGCGTCGCTGGCAATGCAGCTGCGGGTTCTGGCGTGGGGCCTGGCATGCTGCATTACATTCTTGGCATCACCAAGGCTTATTGCACGCGTGTGGGCGGCGGTCCCTTCCCGACCGAGTTGGATTGGGAGGTTCCTGGCACCCCTGGTTATCACATGAGCACGGTCGGTGCCGAGAAGGGTGTGACAACAGGACGCAGTCGCCGCTGCGGCTGGTTTGATGCCGCGTTGCTGAAGCGCAGCGCCCAGGTGAATGGCCTCACTGGTCTGTGTATCACCAAGCTGGACGTGCTGGATGGGTTGACCGAGTTGTTGCTGTGCATAGGCTATGAACTCGATGGAGAGCGCATTGATCTGCTTCCCATGGGCGCCGAAGACATCGCTCGATGCACACCCATCTATGAAACGTTGCCAGGCTGGAGCGATTCCACGGTTGGAGTGACCGACTACGACAAGTTGCCCGCCAGCGCGCGCCGCTATCTGGAACGTATCGAAGAAGTGACAGGTGTTCCGATCGACATGATCTCAACCAGTCCTGATCGCGACCATACGATCATGATGCGTCATCCTTATGTTGCCGTCTGATCAACAAGCTTGCCCCGCTGATACCAACTAAACGCCCACTATCCAGGAGTCATCCATGTTGACC
>JAGPIR010000237.1 GCA_018054915.1 Allobrachymonas sp. | reverse complement strand
CCGGCGTCAGACACCACCAGATGGCTTTCCACCGAAGGTACCTGCCGCAATGCCTGCAACAGGCGCACCCCCAGCACCGCGCCGCTGGCGCCGGAAATCCCCACCACCACCCGGTGGACAGGAGTGTCGGATGCCCTATTCATGATTGGCGGCGTGGCACGGGCCGCAAGGCAGCCCACACACTCCCGGCCACAGCACGGGGCGCTGGCAGGCGCCATTGGCGCGGATCGAACACGGGCAGGTCCATGGCGTCGAGCATGTTCTTGACCATCAGTCCCAGTTCGGTATCACCTTCCATAACCAGACGCCGCGAGAAAAACAGCGTATCGGGATCCTGCTCGCGCCGCGCCAGGGCGAGAAAATCTGCCGCAGTTGCAGCGATGGTCAGATTGGGCGTGGCATCCCGGACGGCTGATGCCGGATAGGCGGAAAAAGCCTCGCCAGTCCAGCAGAAATCGAATGTCACGCGGGCATCACGAACGGCGATGCGCAAATGACGGCCACGCAGGGCTTCGGCCACATCGGCCGGCACATGCCGCGCGAGCAGCAGATTCAGTCCCCCCGCAAAGGCCAGCGAACCCGGCCAGGCGGGCAGGCGCGCCAGCACCCCAGCCACCGGAACCGGCACGGTAAAGGAAGGCGCTGTCCCCGCAGGATTGCCGTAATAAGAGGAAGAACCGTTGTGCATCATGCCTCCACTTGTACCATGCCTGCCGTACCGTGCCAATAACCATTGCACACGCCGCCCGCCAGCAGCGGCCGCATCCGGTTGGTTGCTTCAGCCACGGCAAGCGTTCCCCGCATGGTGTCACACCATATCTGGATCAGCTCCATCATGTGATGGGATTGCGGACTCAGACGCAAAACGTCCACGCCCATTTCCAGCAGGGAAGGCAGCGCATCAATCAGGTTGCTGGAACGGGCCGATTGGCTCTGGATGCCGTTGAGCACCAGAAAATCTTCGCCTTCCCGGGTTTGCGCCAGCAGGCCATCGGGATAATCGATACAGCGAAAGCCGCAGTCGTCCTTGTTGAGATTGAAATGCCGAGCAGTAAAGCAGCGGGCGGAAAAGGCCAGCGACATGCGCCCCTGAACCAACACCTCGGTCTCCAGCCCTGCAGGACGGCTTTTTTGCATCAATCTCAGATCACCTTGGGCCATTTCCAGCGGCGCCACCCAGCGGCTGGCGCCACGTTGCGCCATCCATGCCAGAGACGTCTCGTTGTACAGGTTCAGATGCGGGCCGGCAACGAAAGGCCCGCGGCTGGCCAGCGACTGCACGGCGCCCATGTCATTGGCCTCGACCATGAATTCGCCATTGGCCGCAATGCGTTGCATGGTCGTGGCATCGGGTCCGGACTCCACCAGCACCAGCGTGGAAAGCACTACCTCCTTGCCCGCCTCACGCAGTTCATGCGCCAACGCCAGCCAGTCGGCCAAACGCATTTCGTGGCGGCGCGAACATACCGCCTCTCCAAGATACACAATGTCGACCGCCGACGCCGCCACGTCCCGGTAAAAACGCAAAACGGTTTCGCGAGGCCAGTAATACTGCAGAGGGCCCAGGGAAAGTTTCATCACTCCTCCAATTGCGGCTGTTTCATTTCCACGGACGATGGTAGGCGCCAAGCGTCTGCTGCTGGCCTTCGGCCACCTGGCTCAGCGCCGTCATCCAGGCGGCGGCTGGCGCATACCCCTGGGGCTGCGCATGACAGGCGTCAATGGCCTGCCGCCACACCCGCGTGACTTGGGCTGCATAGGCCGGACTGCGCTGACGACCCTCGATCTTGATGGCGCTGATGCCCATGCGCATCAGATCGGGCAGAATTTCGAGCGTGTTCAGACTGGTGGGTTCTTCGATGGCGTAGTAGCCATCGTCATGCACATCCCCCACGTCGAAACGACCCTTGCACAGCGTGGGATAGCCGGCTTTTTCACCGGGGGCGTAACGATCAATCAACACACCGCCCAGACGCGCGTCAAGGCCCTTTGGCGTTTCCTGCCAGCGCACGGCCTTGGCCGGAGAGCACACTCCATGGGTGTTGGGCGATTCGCCCGTGACATAAGACGACAGGGCGCAGCGCCCTTCGGCCATGACGCACAGGCTGCCAAAACCGAACACCTCCAAGTCCACCTCGGTCTTGCCTGCGAGCTGCCGCACTTGCTCCAGCGACAACACGCGCGGCAACACGGCGCGCGCGATGTGGAACTGTTCATGGTAAAGATGGATCGCGGCCGCATGCGTAGCCGACGCCTGGACCGACAGATGCAGCCGCAACTGGGGGTGGTTCTTGCAGGCATAGGCCATCAGGCCGGGATCGGCCACGATCACGGCATCCACGCCCAACGCGGCCGCACGGTCGATGGCTCCCTGCCAGACGGATTCGTGGCCAACTTTTGGATAGGTATTGAGCGCCAGCAACACCTTGCGCCCCCGTTCGTGCGCATACTGCACGCCGCTGGCAATGGCCGCGGCATCAAAGTTCAGGCCGGCAAAATTGCGTGCGTTCGTCGCATCACGAAAGCCGAGGTACACGCAGTCGGCTCCGTGGTCCACGGCGGTCTTGAGCGCCGGCAGGCTGCCCGCCGGACACACCAGCTCCGGCTTGCGCCACGCCATTTCTGCCCGCTGCCCGGTATCTGCGGAGGTAGTTGTGGTCATTTGCGCCCGTC
>JAGPIR010000036.1:8067-9763 GCA_018054915.1 Allobrachymonas sp. | reverse complement strand
CCGAGAAAGGCCTGAATCTGCAGGACGTGTTGGCCGAATTGATGCCGCTGCAACGCTCCAGCGCGCCAACAGCCATTACCGAACCTGCCGCGCTGATCGACCACATTCTTGCGCGTTACCACGAGGTGCATCGCGCCCAGTTGCCCGAGCTCATCCGCATGGCGCGACGCGTGGAGGCTGTGCATCGTGACAACCCCAATGTGCCCGCCGGACTGGCCGACCTACTCGAAACGATGGAGGGCGAGCTGCTCATGCATATGCAAAAGGAAGAGAACATCCTCTTTCCCCTGATCAAATCGGGTGGTATCTCGTCAGTGGCCGGTCCCATCCGCGTGATGCGTGCCGAACACACGGAAGCCGGAGCTGAACTGGAAAAGATTGCGGAGCTGACCCATGACGCCACGCCGCCTGCCGGTGCCTGCAATACGTGGCGGGCGCTTTATGCCGGCATTGCACAGTTCAGCGAAGACTTGATGAATCACATCCATCTGGAAAACAACGTGCTGTTCCCGCAATTCGAAGCCTGAAACCGCGCTGGCACGGGCGGTCTGCATTGGGAGGCGGCGCAGGCAAACCAGACGGGGTGTACAAGGACATTGAATTGCTTGCTGGCCGATGGGGGAGCGCCAAGCCCGGTAGTGCCTGGTCCCTTGTTGGGTGTTACGATGACCGCTCATCCGTTCCAGGTTTTTTCTGTCGCCGCTTTCACCATGTCCGAATCAGCTCTTTCTGCAGATTACGTCATCATTGGCGCTGGCATTGCTGGCGCTTCTGCCGCTTACTGGCTGGCGCCGTATGGGCGTGTCATTGTGCTGGAACGCGAAACCCAGCCGGGCTACCACTCTACCGGCCGGTCAGCCGCGCAATTCATGGAAAGTTATGGCTCGTTGCAGGTGCGCCGGCTGACGCGGGCGAGCCGAGCGTTCTTCATGCAGCCGCCTGCCGGTTTTGCGCCGCACGCGCTGATGCACCCGCGCGGCAGCCTGTTCGTGGCCACGATCGGGCAGGAAGATTTGCTGCGTGAACAATGGGAGTTGCTGCGCCAGACGTCGCCGAACCTGCAGCGGCTGGATGCTGCTCACGCCTGCGCCTTGTTCCCGGTACTCCAACCAGATAAAGTGTGTGGCGCGCTGCTTGACCCCGATACCTGCGACATGGATGTGGACGCCCTGCTGCAGGGCTTCCTGCGCGGCGTCCGCCAGGCGGGGGGGCAGATCGTGACGCAGGCCGAGGTCAAACAAATGCGCCGGGAAAAAGACGGCTTGTGGCATGTGCAGTCAGCGGATCGCACATTTATCGCGCCAGTGGTGGTGAATGCTGCGGGCGCTTGGGCGGACGAAATTGCCCGGCTGGCCGGTGCCGAGCCGCTCGGACTGGAGCCCCGGCGCCGGTCTGCATTCACGTTTCCAGTGTCTGAAGGCATGGATACGGCTGCGTGGCCCATGGCCATTGGCATTGCGGAAAACTGGTACATCAAGCCTGATGCCGGACAGTTGCTGGGCTCTCCCGCCAACGCGGATCCGGTGCCGCCGCACGATGTGCAGCCCGAAGAAATCGACATTGCCACCGGCATCTACTACATTGAAGAAATAACCACCCTGCAAATTCGCAGGCCTAGCCATGTTTGGGCGGGGCTGCGAACTTTTGCGCCAGATGGAAATTTGGTGAATGGTTTTGATGCGCAGATACCGGGTTT
>JAGPIR010000036.1:0-7967 GCA_018054915.1 Allobrachymonas sp. | reverse complement strand
CCGGTGCTGGTGTATTTCTACGCGCCGCATTGCGCCACCTGCCGTTCGGTGGGGCCGCGCTTTGAAGAACTGGCCAAAAACACACCGCAACTGTTAGCGGCCAAGCTCAACACGGTGAGCCAGTACCGTACGGTGCAGGCCATTGGCTTACGTGGCATTCCGGCTCTGGCGCTGTATCACCAAGGCAAACAGGTGGCATTGCATGCGGGCAATATCTCGGCGCCAGATATGCAAACATGGCTGGAGGGGGCGCTAAAGATTGCCTGAATGCCGTTAATTGCTGCCCGGCAGGTTATCCCACAAGGGCTGCAATGGATCCCAAACAGCTACTCCTGTAAATATCGGCATATCGGGTTACTAGCTTTGGGGCCCATGACACTGTTTTTACAGTGAAATGGCGTGAACAGACCCTAGAATGACGAGAATTTGACGAGACCCTGCTATGAATACAGAAGAATCCCTTTCCGTGCGCGAGCACCCAAAAATGCCGCGGCTTGCTGATTACAGGCTGATCGCTTTCGATATGGATTCCACGCTGATCAATATCGAATGCGTGGATGAAATTGCCGATGCCGTCAACAAGAAGGAAGAAGTGGCGGCCATCACCGAGGCGGCCATGCAGGGCATCATCAGCGATTACAAGGAAAGCCTGCGCCAGCGGGTCGCCTTGCTCAAGGGCGTTCCCGAACACACCTTGCAGGCCATTTACGATGAGCGCCTGCAGCTCAACCCTGGGGCCGAAGCGCTGATGGATGCTTGCAAGCAGGCCGGGCTCAAGACGCTGCTGGTATCTGGCGGTTTTACTTTTTTCACTGAGCGCATCCGCACACGGCTGGGCGTGGACTTTACGCGCGCAAACAAGCTGGAAATTGAAAACGGTGCGCTCACCGGCCGCATCTTGCCCCAGCCTTGGGGCGATATTTGCGACGGAGTTGAAAAAGCGCGCACCCTGCTGGAAGTGGCAGCGCTCATGGGTATTTCCACTGAACAGGTCATCGCTGTGGGTGATGGCGCAAATGACCTGAAAATGATGCAGGCTGCGGGCGTTTCCGTTGCTTACAAGGGCAAGCCGGCCGTGCGCCGACAGGCCACCATCGCCATTAACGATGGTGGATTGGACCGGTTGCTGGAAGTTCTGCCTGCCTGACTCCGCCGAAGGCTCATGCAGGGGTTTATGCCGGATGCGCGCCACGCAATGAGTGCTTTGGGGCGTCGGTTGGCTATGTCCGCATGATTGGCTCGAGTATAATCCTTGTAACTATACGGCATAGTGTGGTAGCGATACTTCTGGCGTGATGTTTTGCGTGGCGGATTGTGTTCACGGCCTCTGTCTGCAAGGATTGCATCCTAAATAGTCCGTCCGCCCTCTTGCTTATTAACAAGGGGGTTTGCCGTCTGTACGCAAGCATAGCGCACACGGGGGTATGGACCCTTGCATATTGTTGTTGCGCACATATATTTGTTCCTGAAAGATCTTGCGAGTTGGTGGTTTGGTGATTCCCAAGCTTGCCTGCGTATCGCGAGCATATTTGCGGCGGTGTTCCAGTAATTTGAGGAGGGTAGTTTCGTGGCCAAATCTGACAAGGATGCCAAAACGGCCAAGCAGGGCACCGCAGGCAAGGCGGCGCCCAAAGCCCTCAGCAAAACCACTGCAGTGCGTGCGGCCGGGCTGTCGGCGTCTGCCGGGAAATCTGCAAGCAAAATATCCACTTCGGCGGCCGCAGTACCGGCTGGCAAGACAGCAAGCCGCCCAGCCGCAGTAGGTAGCAGCAAGCCGGCGCAGCGCGGCATCGCCAAAATTGACACATCATCTTCCACGACGGGCTCTTCCCGGGCCAAGAAAAGCAGTTCAATGACAACCAAGAAAACTACGGTCGCAGCGCAGCAGAAACCCAAGGCCGGAAAAACGACATCGGCGGCCGGAACGGCAAAGTCCGTGCGTACGGCCAAGGCCGTCGAACTTGAAAAGGTCATACCCGAAGACAACGCCAAACTGGCAACAAACAAGGCATCGATCAAACCTGCCGACAAGTCTTCCAAGTCAGGCAAATCTGCCGTGGCCAAAAAGGGCGTGTCAAAAAGCCGCAAAATCGTGAACAAAGAAGATTTTTCTGATGTGGAAGAAGGGTTCAAGGAGGAGCTTGTTGAAGAAGCGGCTGAACCCTCTGCCGTAAAAGTCAAACCGTTGCGCATGAAAATTTCGAAGGCCAAGGAGCGGGCCTTGATGAAGGAATTTGGTCTCGATGAGGCCGTTCTGTCTGAGGAAGAGATCAGTACACGACGCCAGCGGCTCAAAGAGTTGATCAAGCTCGGTAAAACGCGTGGCTACCTGACGCATGCCGAAATTTCCGATCACCTGCCGGACAAGCTGGTGGATGCCGAAACCCTGGAGCTGGTTGTCTCCATGCTGGGTGACATGGGTGTGACCGTTTATGAACAGACACCTGATGCCGAAACACTGTTGCTGAACAATACGGGCGGGACGGCGGCAACCGAAGAAGAAGCAGAGGAAGAAGCCGAAGCAGCGCTGTCCAACGTCGACAACGAGTTTGGCCGCACCACCGACCCGGTACGCATGTACATGCGTGAAATGGGAACAGTGGAATTACTCACGCGCGAGGGCGAAATCGAAATTGCCAAGCGTATTGAAGGCGGTCTCATGGACATGATGGAGGCCATCAGTGGATCGCCTGCCACTATTGCCGAGATTTTTGTCATGGCAGAAGAAATTCGCAACGGCACGGTGGTCATTTCCACTGTGGTGGACGGGTTTCACGATCCAGATCAGGCCGATGATTACGTGGCCGAAGAGGATTTTGATGAATACGATGAAGATGAAGATGACGATGGTAATGGCGGCTCCAAGGCGCTGACCAAGAAGATGGAAGAACTCAAGGCCGAGGCGTTGCGGCGTTTTGACCTGTTGCGCAGGCACTTTGAGGTTATGCACAAGGCATATGACAAGGAAGGTTACGGTTCGCAGGCCTACATGAAGGCGCAAAAGAAAATCAGTGAAGATCTGATGACTATTCGTTTCACTGCCCGCACCATCGAAAAATTGTGTGAAAACGTGCGTGTTCAAGTAGAGGCCGTGCGCAGGAATGAACGCCAGTTGCGTCAGATCATCGTTGAAAAATGCCGCATGCCCCAGGAGGTATTTGCAGCGCAATTCCCTCCGAATTTGCTGAATCTTCAATGGTCGGTAGACCAGACGGCGGCCGGCAAACCGTGGAGCGAAACCATGGGTCGCCACATTCCGCCAATCCAAGAGTTGCAACAAAACCTGGCGGATCTGCAGACGCAGGTAGTGGTGCCACTGGATGAGCTCAAGGCCATCAACAAGCGCATGAATGAGGGCGAGCGTATTTCGCGCAATGCCAAGAAAGAAATGATTGAGGCGAACCTGCGCTTGGTAATCTCGATCGCCAAGAAGTACACCAATCGTGGTCTCCAGTTTCTCGACCTGATCCAGGAGGGGAATATTGGTCTGATGAAGGCGGTGGACAAGTTCGAGTTCCGTCGCGGCTTTAAGTTCAGCACTTATGCCACTTGGTGGATCCGCCAGGCCATCACCCGATCCATTGCTGACCAGGCTCGAACCATTCGCATTCCGGTGCACATGATCGAGACCATCAACAAAATGAACCGTATTTCGCGCCAGCATTTGCAGGAATTCGGTTTCGAGCCGGATGCCAGCCTGCTTGCCGAAAAAATGGAAATACCGGAAGACAAGATCCGGAAGATCATGAAGATCGCCAAGGAACCCATTTCCATGGAAACGCCGATTGGTGATGATGACGATTCGCACCTGGGTGATTTTATTGAGGATAGCGCCAACACCGCACCAGTGGACGCTGCCATGCAGGCCGGTCTGCGCGATGTAGTAAAGGACATTCTCGACGGCCTTACGCCGCGTGAGGCCAAGGTATTGCGCATGCGCTTTGGTATCGAGATGGACAATGATCACACGCTCGAAGAAGTGGGTAAACAGTTCGATGTCACGCGCGAACGCATCCGCCAGATTGAGCACAAGGCGCTGCGCAAGCTCAAGCACCCGTCGCGTTCCGACAAATTGCGCACCTTCCTGGGTGGCAACGACTGAATCCCGCACAGCTGTTCCAGTTATCGACAACATTTACTGACAAGGACGACAGCCATGTCTCTTTTCTCTTCCGTTGAAATGGCGCCCCGCGATCCGATACTGGGCCTGAACGAGCAATTTGCCGTAGACCCCAATCCGGAAAAGGTCAATCTGGGCGTTGGCGTTTATTTTGATGAAGATGGCAAGCTGCCGCTGCTGGCCTGTGTACAGGTCGCCGAGAAGACCCTGATGGACAAGGCCGCACCGCGCGGTTATTTGCCAATCGACGGCATTGCCGCCTATGACAGCGCCGTTAAAGGACTGATCTTTGGCGCCAACAGTGCCGTTGTGCAGGAGGGCCGCGTGGCTACCGTGCAGACATTGGGAGGCACTGGCGGCCTGAAGATTGGCGCCGATTTTCTGAAAAAAATCAATCCTAACGCCAAGGTGCTTATCAGCGACCCGAGTTGGGAAAATCACCGAGCCTTATTCAGCAACGCCGGCTTCCTGGTCGAAACCTATATCTACTACGACGCCGGAAAGCGTGGTGTCAACTTCGACGGCATGCTTGCCAGCCTCAAGGCTGCTGTGCCTGGCACCATTGTGGTGCTGCATGCCTGCTGCCACAATCCAACCGGCTATGACATTACCCCGGCGCAGTGGGACCAAGTGGTGGAAGCGGTCAGGGCAGGCAGGTTGATTGCTTTCCTTGATATGGCTTACCAGGGTTTTGGCCACGGTATCGCTGAAGATGGCGCCGTGATCGGCAAGTTTGTTGACGCCGGACTGAATTTCTTCGTCTCTTCGTCATTCAGCAAGAGCTTCAGCTTGTATGGCGAACGCGTCGGTGCGCTCAGCGTGGTTTGTAGCGGCAAGGAAGAAACCGCACGCGTGCTTAGCCAGCTCAAGATCACCATCCGCACCAACTACAGCAATCCACCCACCCATGGTGCTGCTGTAGTGGCCGCTGTTTTGAACACCCCCGAATTGCGTCAGCAATGGGAACAGGAACTTGGCGTCATGCGCGCGCGCATCAAACAGATGCGCGAGAAGCTGGTTGAGGGCCTCAAGGCCGCAGGCGTACAGCGCGACATGTCGTTCATCACGCAGCAGATTGGCATGTTCAGCTATTCCGGGCTGAGCAAAGACCAGATGGTGCGCTTACGCAGCGAGTTTGGTGTTTACGGCACCGACAGCGGGCGCATGTGTGTGGCTGCACTCAACAAAAAGAACATTGCCTATGTATGCGAGGCAATGGCCAAGGTACTGGATGCAACGGTGGCTGCCTGAGTGCGCCAGGACATTCGGACAGCTTTTCTTTGCCATGGCTGCATAACCGCTCTACTTCTCACACCAGTGAAAAATGGGAAGATTACCCCGTGACATGCCGCGAGAACGGACTCTCTTAAATCCTGCATCAAGCAGGTAAAAAATGTGCGAAAAAAAGGCTTGGAAAAATCCAAGCCTTTTTTCAACATATTCTGTGGTGGGTGCTGACGGGTTCGAACCGCCGACCTACGCCTTGTAAGGGCGCCGCTCTACCAACTGAGCTAAGCACCCACAGAACAATTGCTGCCCGTGCAAGAACCCTTGCCCGGAAATAGTGATCAGTTCAGAGCGTCCTTGAGTGCTTTGCCTGGACGGAACTTGGGAATCTTGGCTGCCTTGATCTTGATCTCGGCGCCAGTGCGGGGGTTACGGCCTTTGCGGGCAGCGCGCTTGCCAACAGCAAATGTGCCGAATCCGACCAGCGCAACAGTGCCACCTTTTTTCAGTGTGGTTCTGACTGCGCCAATGGTTGCATCCAGCGCGCGCGCAGCGGCGGCTTTGGAAATATCGGCATTCTTGGCGATATGTTCAATCAGTTCAGTCTTGTTCATGGAAATCCCCTTCCTTTGCATGCGCAGATGATATCAGGGTGCATTGGCCGATACGACACATGCCACATACACCAACCTTCTGTATCGTGGGTAGACAGGCGTTTGCCTCCAACAACCTGCCGTGCAGTTTCATGCATGGCACCTGACGAATTGTAATTCGTTTTGGTAGACAGCCTTGCAAAATCACGGTTTTTGTCGAGATTGCTTTGTTGGCTCGCGACAAAACAACAATGGTCTTCGAGGACGCGGTTTCAGTGAAAAAACGGGTACGTTGCAATATGACTGTTCATCTTGGGGTGCACGGTACGGACGCGCAGGGGAATGCGTTTCGGTAACCGATATACGCGGCCTCTTTTAATGAACCCGGGCACGAATTTCCGGCAAAGCCTTCTGGAGATAATAAACCATTGACCAGACGGTGAGGATGACGGATAGCCACAATAGCCAGAAACCCAGCAGGCGGGTATGAAGATATCCGCCTAGTGTGTGGTCATACAAAAGCATGGCAATGGCGGCCATTTGGGCGGCAGTTTTGAATTTGCCAACCATGTGCACGGCCACGCTACGAGAGGCGCCGATTTGTGCCATCCATTCTCGTAAGGCGGAAATGGCAATTTCACGGCCAATGATGATCAAGGCGGCAAAGACATCCGCACGCCGGAGGTAAACCAGTATCAGCATACTGGCGCAAACCAAGAACTTATCAGCCACCGGGTCGAGAAAGGCGCCAAAAGACGACGTCATGTTCAGTTTGCGCGCCAGAAAACCGTCCAGCCAGTCGGTAATGGCAAAAACGATAAACAGCAATGCAGAAATCAGGTTTTGCGTGGCAACCGGGATCTGCAGGAAGTAGACTCCCATGATGATCGGGATAGCAAAGATGCGTGTCCAGGTCAGAATGGTCGGTGGAGTAAAAAACATGCGTCTGGTATGCGGCTGGCCTGCGGTTTTGGCTATTGTGGCATGAATATCAGTAGATGACTGAAGGCCGCCCGCGCTCGATTCTGGGTAATACCGGCGGCATGCGCCGTACCGGTATCTTTGGATTTTGTGGGCCGTTCTGGCGGCATAAACAAAGCAAAGCTTGCTTATTCGAGGCCTTCTCTATACCCAGTGGGCTGCGGTGTAGCTTCCAGTCGTTCTAGCCGGCGCGTTTGGAGAGGATGTCAAATGCCGGCAATGTCTTGCCTTCAAGCACTTCGAGGAAAGCGCCACCACCGGTGGAAATGTAGTCCACGTCCTTGTCAATGCCGTATTTGGCAATGGCTGCCAACGTATCACCGCCTCCGGCGAGGCTGAAAGCCGGGCTTGTTGCAATGGCCCGGGCGATTGTTTCGGTGCCTTTGGCGAAGGCATCAAATTCGAATACGCCAACCGGGCCGTTCCAGACGATGGTGCCGGCGGTCTTGAGTTTTTCGGCCAGCATCTGGGACGTTCTGGGGCCGATGTCAAGGATCAGGTCGTCATCGGCTACGTCGGATGCGGCCTTGATTTCGGCTTTGGCGTTGGCGCTGAACTCCTTCGCGGTCACGACATCGACCGGAATCGGCACGTCGGCACCGCGTGCCTTCATTGAGGCGATGACCTTTCTGGCATCTTCCACTAGTTCACCCTCGGCCAGTGATTTACCGATGTGCAGACCTTCAGCCAGCATAAAGGTGTTGGCGATGCCGCCGCCAACGATCAGACCATCGACTTTTTCTGCCAGGCTTTGCAGAATGGTCAGCTTGGTGCTGACCTTGCTGCCGGCCACGATGGCAATCAGCGGACGACGGGGATTGGCCAGCGCCTTGGAAATGGCGTCCATTTCGGCGGCCAGCAGCGGGCCCGCACAGGCTACCGGGGCAAACTGTGCAATGCCGTAAGTGGTACCCTCGGCGCGGTGCGCTGTACCGAAGGCGTCGTGTACGAAGATATCGCACAGTGCGGCCATTTTTTTGGCCAGATTTTCGTTGTTCTTCTTTTCTCCCTTGTTGAGGCGGCAGTTTTCTAGAAGCACCACGTCG
>JAGPIR010000236.1 GCA_018054915.1 Allobrachymonas sp. | reverse complement strand
TTACATCACCCACCCCATTGCGGTAACCGCCCAGTGCGCCGCATGGAAACTCGATGTTCCGGCGCTGATGGCGGCCCTGCTGCACGACACCATGGAAGACTGCGGCATCAGCAAGTCAGATCTGGCGGAGCAATTCGGTTCGCAGGTGGCTGATCTGGTGGACGGACTGACCAAGCTGGACAAGATGCGTTTCAGCAGCCGGCAGGAAAACCAGGCCGAATCATTTCGCAAGATGCTGCTGGCCATGGCCAACGATGTGCGCGTGATTCTCATCAAGCTGGCTGACCGCCTGCACAACATGCGAACGCTTTCGGAAATGCGCCGAGAAGCACAAGCGCGCATCGCCACGGAAACCCTGGAGATTTATGCGCCGATCGCCAACCGGCTCGGCCTCAACCGCAGCTACCGGGAACTGGAGGATTTGGCGTTCAGGTATCTGCACCCGTGGCGCCATGCCGTTCTTGAAAAAGCACTGCACAATGCCCGCAAGCGGCGACGCCACCTGGTGAACGAGGTGCAGCAGGAAGTTGAAGCGGTGTTTGCCGCAGCCGGTCTTCACGCGCGCATCAAGGCGCGCGAAAAAACCATTTTTTCCATCTACCGCAAGATGGATGACAAACGCAACAGCTTTGCCCAGCTCAACGACATCTACGGGTTCCGGATCGTGGTTGGCGCCAATCTCGACTGCTACGTGGCGCTGGGCATCCTGCACCAGCTCTACCGCCCAGTCCCGCAAAGACTGAAAGATTTCATCGCCATTCCGAAAAACAACGGCTATCAATCGCTGCACACCACGCTTGTCGGACCGGCCGGGATCCACATCGAATTCCAGATCCGCACCGAAGCCATGCATCAAGTTGCAGAACTGGGCGTGGCCGCGCACTGGTTGTACAAGACGAAATCGGAACAGGCAGCCAGCACAGCCACCCAGAAGGATAAGCCGGCCAACTGGCTGACGAACCTGCTCGACATCCACAAGGAAACGCTGGATTCGCAGGAATTTTTCGACCATGTGCGGGTCAACCTGTTTCCGGAAGACGTGTTTGTTTTCACCCCCAAAAACCGCATCATGTCGCTGCCGCGTGGTGCCACCGTGATCGATTTCGCCTATGCCATCCACAGCGATGTCGGTGATCAGGCCATTGCCTGTCGGATCAACAACGAGGAAGTTCCGCTGCGCACGGAACTGCAAAGCGGCGATGTGGTCGAAGTCATCACGGCACCCGACTCCCGCCCCAACCCGGCCTGGCTGAGTTTTGTGCGCACGGCTCGCGCCCGTTCACGCATCCGCAGCCATCTCAAGGACCTTTCCGAAACCGAATCTTTGCGACTGGGTGAGCGGCTGTTGCTCCAGGCCTATCGCGCAGAAGGCATGCAACGATTCCCTCCGCGCGATGCTGAACATGAGCCGATATGGGACAAACTGCTGCGTTTTGCCGGCAACAAGTCACTGGAAGATCTCTATGCCGAGATCGGACAGGGAAAACGCATTACCAGCCTGCTGGCCAAGCAACTGGCAGCGCTGATGGCCGAGCAAGGCGAGAAGCGTGATGCCGTATTGCAGAGCCAGGAACATTTCAGTCAGGAAAGCTCCGATTTCGGCCATGTCATCACGCTCGATGGCAGCGAAAAGGCGTCGGTCAAGTACGCCCCGTGCTGCCATCCCATACCAGGGGATGCAATCGTGGGTTATCTGGGCCGCGGCGAAGGTCTGGTCGTGCATACGGCCGACTGCGGAGTCGGAAAAACCCTGCGCAACAAGGACGCCGAGCGCTTCATTGAGGTCGAATGGGCCGAACAGATGAGCCACCCGTTCGCCGTAGCGGTCACCGTCACTATTCACAACCGGATCGGGGCCATTGCAGCCGTGACTTCCGCCATCGCATCAGCCCGCGCCGACATTGGCTACATTGGCACATCAGATGACACCATGTACCACGACTCGCTGGATCTGCGCCTCATCCTGCAAGTGGATGACCGCCAGCACTTGGCCAATGTGCTGCGCTCGGTTCGCCGGGTGGCGGCGACCATTCGCGCCCAGCGTGTCAAGTCAGGCAATTGACCGCACCCCCATACGCAAGATCCATCCTGCGCCTGCGTGCATGGCGCATGGTTTTCGTCCGCAGACAGGGCTTTCTACCGGTAAACAGTGTCTGCGTGCTAGCATCAGAACAAGTTTCGCCGGCTACGGACCAAAAAAACCGCTAGGCTCTGCCGCAATATATTGGCGTTTATCCAGGAAAGACCATCATGCCAAACACCTTCATGCCTTTTGCACCGGAATTGATGCAGTCGCTACAAACGGCATGGGCGCAAGCTGCCCAGCAATGGGGACAGGCCGCGACCATGCCTTTTTTCAAAAGCCAACCAGATAAACAAGCCGACGACACGAAGGCATTGACAACTCCGGTCTTTCAGGATCTTTTTTCCGTCATGGGTGCCGCAGGTCAGGCGCTTTGCGGCGGCCTGGGCGCCTTGCACATCGACCCCACGCGATTGCAAGAGTTACAGCAACGGTATCTGCAGGAAATGCGCGTCCTATGGCAGGACCAGGGCCAAACGGCTGAAATTGCCCAGGATCGCCGGTTTGCCGGAGAATCCTGGAAAGAACAGCCCCTGTCGGGTCTGGCTGCGGCCATGCACCTGGTCAACAGCCGCTTCATGTTGTCACTGGCCAAATCCCTCGAAG
>JAGPIR010000035.1 GCA_018054915.1 Allobrachymonas sp. | reverse complement strand
TCGCCAATCGGCCGGACTGGGTCATCAGCCGCCAGCGCGCCTGGGGTGTGCCGATTCCATTTTTCCTGCACAAGGAAACGGGCGACTTGCACCCGCGCACCATGGAAATTCTCGATCAGGCCGCCGCTATCGTCGAAAAAGGCGGCATCGAAGCCTGGAGCCGCGTCACGGCCGAAGACATCCTGGGTGCCGAAGAGGCTCCGCACTACACCAAGAGCACCGATATTCTGGAGGTATGGTTTGATTCCGGCAGCACCTTCTGGCATGTGCTGCGTGGCACCCACCCGGACGAACACCATTCACAGGGGCCAGAGGCTGACCTGTACCTGGAGGGCCACGACCAGCACCGAGGCTGGTTTCATTCGTCGCTGCTGCTGGCCTGTGCCATCGAAGGGCGTGCGCCGTATCGCGGGCTGCTCACACACGGCTTCACCGTAGACGGCCAGGGCAAGAAAATGAGCAAGAGCCTGGGCAATACCGTAGCGCCGCAGCAGGTCAGCCAGAAGCTCGGCGCCGAAATCATTCGCCTGTGGGTGGCTGCCAGCGATTATTCGGGCGATATCGCCATCGACGAAAAAATCCTTGCCCGCGTGGTCGATGCTTACCGCCGCATCCGTAACACGCTGCGCTTTTTGCTGGCCAACATCAGCGACTTTGACGCCGCCAAGGACGCTGTGCCGCTGGACGAACTGTTCGAGGTCGACCGCTATGCGATCAGCCGCGCCGCGCAGTTGCAGGCCGACGTGCTGGCGCATTACGAGCAATACGAATTTCACCCGGTGGTGGCCAAGCTGCAGCAATATTGCAGCGAGGATCTGGGCGGCTTTTACCTCGACGTGCTCAAGGATCGCCTGTACACCGCCGCGCCCAAGAGCCAGGCGCGCCGCAGCGCCCAGACCGCGCTGTACCACATCACCCACGCCATGTTGCGCTGGATGGCGCCTTTCCTGAGCTTCACGGCCGAAGAAGCCTGGACCATCATTGGCAACAGCGAATCGGTTTTCCTGGAAACCTACAGCGAACTGCCTGCGCCCGACGCGGCGCTCATGGCCAAGTGGACGCGGCTGCTCGAGATCCGCGCAGCGGCCAACAAAGAAATCGAGACCCTGCGCGAGCAGGGCCAGGTGGGATCGTCGTTGCAGGCCAACCTGCGCATCATCGCGCCGGCTGCCGATCTGGACCTGCTGAAAAGCCTGGGCGACGACCTGAAGTTCGTCTTCATCACCTCAAAGGTCGAACTGGCCCCCGGCGATGCGTTGCAAATCGCCGTCAGTCCGGCAACCGCGCAGAAATGCGAACGCTGCTGGCATTACCGCGATGACGTTGGTAGCGATCCGGCGCACCCCGCCCTGTGCGGGCGCTGCAGCAGCAACCTCTATGGCGCTGGCGAAACACGGGAGTTTGCGTAATGGTGGCGATCCGAGCCCGCAAGGCACGCGCTGGTGGCGCTAGTCTGGGCCTGTGGCTGGCCGTGGCCGCGTTGTGGCTGATTTTTGACCAGTTCACCAAATACCTGATCTTGGCGCATTACCAGCTGCACGACAGCATTCCCGTCACCGGGTTTTTCAACGTGGTGCGCGTGCACAACTACGGCGCGGCGTTCTCGTTTTTGGCAGGAGCCGGCGGTTGGCAGCGCTGGTTCTTTACCGGCATCGGCCTGGTGGCGGGTATTTTCATTGTCTGGATGCTCAGAAGTCGTCCCGGTGAAAAACTGTTCGGTTTTGCCATGGCGTCCATTCTTGGTGGCGCGTTGGGCAATGTACTGGATCGCCTGCTGCACGGCTATGTAGTCGACATGCTTGATTTTCACTGGCGCTGGCTGGAGCCGCTGTTTCATGGCGGACATTTTCCAGCCTTCAACATCGCGGATACAGCCATCACCATCGGTGCGGCCTGTTTGATACTGGATGAGATCTTGCGGGTACGCCGCAGTCGCTAAGACAGGACAGACGCTATGAAGCAGCCACTCGACATCGTTATCATGGCCGCCGGCAAGGGCACGCGCATGAAAAGCGCCGTGCCCAAGGTGCTGCAAAAGCTGGCACACCAGCCGCTGGTGCAGCATGTGCTTGATACCGCCGCGCAGTTGCAGGCGCGGCAGGTGGTGGTGATTACGGGCCATGGCGCGGAGCAGGTGGAAGCCGCCCTGACGCAGGCCGACGGCGTCGAACCCAGACGCCGGTTCGCGCGCCAGATGCCGCAACTGGGAACGGGCCACGCCGTGCAGCAGGCTGCGCCGGTTCTGGCGGACGATGGCATCGTTGTCGTGCTCTCGGGCGATGTGCCGCTGACGCAGGCCGACACCATTGCTGCGCTCATCGGTCAAAGCGGTGGCGACAAACTGGCGCTGCTGACGCTGCAAATGGATAACCCTTTCGGGTATGGCCGCATCATCCGCAATGGTGCGGGACAGGTGCAGCGCATCGTCGAGCAGAAAGACGGCGCGCCTGGCGAACTGGCGGTCAACGAAATCTACAGTGGCATCATGGCCGCGCCTGCTAGCCTGCTTAAGGGCTGGCTTGCCAAAATTGACAACGACAACGCGCAAAAAGAGTACTACCTCACCGACGTGGTCAAGCTCGCGGTGACTGACGGCGTGCCCGTGGTGGCGCATTGCATTGATGATGCGGTGCAGGTGGCGGGGGTGAACAGCCCCCAGCAACTGGCCGAACTGGAGCGTGAGTACCAGCGCCGCCAGGCCAATCAATTGCTGCAGCAGGGGGTGCGCCTGCGTGATCCAGCCCGCTTTGATGTGCGTGGAACGCTCACCTGCGGGCAGGATGTCGAGATTGACGTGAACTGTCTCTTTGAGGGTGCGGTCACGCTGGGCGACAACGTGCGCATTGGTACGAACTGTGTGATCGCGAACTGCCAGATTGCCGATGGCGCGGTGATCCACCCCTTCACCCATATTGACGGCGAAAAGCTGGGGGCCAGTGTGGGACGAGGCGCGCTAGTCGGCCCATTTGCACGGCTTCGCCCTGGTGCCCAACTGGGGGAAGCGGTGCACATCGGCAACTTTGTGGAAGTAAAAAATTCCTCCATGGCCGCAGGCAGCAAGGCCAACCACTTGGCCTATCTGGGTGATGCCACGGTGGGCGAGCGCGTGAACTACGGTGCGGGTTGTATTACCGCAAACTACGATGGCGCCAACAAGCACCGCACTGTGATCGAGGCCGATGTGCACATTGGCAGCAACAGCGTGCTGGTGGCCCCAGTCACCATTGGCGCGGGCGGCACCGTGGGCGCGGGCAGCGTGATCTCGCGCGACACGCCGGCCAACGCGCTGAGCGTGGTGCGCGGAAAATTGACGCAAAAAGAAGGCTGGCAGCGTCCGCCCAAGAAACGTGACGCCTGACTGGATCAGTCTTGCGTGAGTGCCGCCTGTTTCCAGGCAGCACTGGCTGCTTCTGCATCGTTGCGCTGTTCGGCCAATAAGGCCAGGGCGCGCCAAGCATTGCGGAGCAGCGCTGGTTCATCGCGCAGCCCGCGAATAGCCTGCCCGAGCAGTTGTTGCGCCTTTCCCCAAAGCTGTCGTTGCAGGCACACCATTCCCATGAGGTATTGCAGGGCCGGTTGATGCGGATTGTGCAGGTGCGCCTGTTCAATCCGTTCCAGCCATTGGGTGTCTATGCCGTCGCTGCCGGTTCCGTCGAGCGTGGAAAACAGACGGCTGCGCTGCGTATCCGTCAAGGATTCGGGCGTCTGTACATATAACTCCCAGACAGGCAGCAGCCAGGCGCGCGCCCGTTCGGCATCGCCTTCCAGTGCCAGCATGCGCTGTGCAGCCTGTAGCGCCACTTCGGGCTGGCTGCGTTCGGCTGGCTCCAGTTGCTTGCAGATGTGCAACAACTGGTTGGCATCGCATGCCGAGGCAATCATGTCGCTTGCTAGCCGGGTCATCAGCACCTGGCCAGCCTCTGGTGAAAATGCCTTGTGGCGCACCAGTGCGCGTCCGGTTTCGAGTGCCAACTCCATCCTGCCAAGCTGACGAGCTGCCTGCAACCGCAGCCGCAGCGCCTGTATTCGTCGCGCCGTGCCTTGCGGCAGGGTGTTGAGTTGCTCCAGAGCCTGCTGCGGCGTGCGGTCATCGAGCAGCCACCGCGCCGCCCGCAGGCGCAGGCCTTCACGCGTTTCGACGGCGGCATTTCCCCGTGTGTTCTCGGCTTCTTTCTGCGCGGCCTGCATGGACTTGTCGCGTTCAGGGATATCCTGCAGGGCATGACTGCCTTGCGCCACCATGAAGTGCGCCAGCGCGCGCAGCTGCGCGCGATAGGGTAGCTGCTCACCTTCGAGGGCACCGGTTACGCCCTCTTGCCTTTCTGCTTCCTGGTCCAGCGCTTGCTGCGCCGATTTGCGGGCACGGACAAAACGTCCTGCAATATAGTGTGACATGGCATCAAGCAGATTTCCGTGCATGGCTTGTTCACGCTGGCGCATCCGCCAGCGGCGTGCCTGTTGTGGCAGTTGACGCAACAGGGAAGACGCGCGCAGCAGCATTTGCACCAACAAAAACAGGGCCACCAACGCCAGTACGGCGAAATTGAGGGAAAAATCGATGGCCTTATCCGGAGGCCAAAAAATGGTCACTACCGGCTGGTTGCTGCCCATCAGCAAGGCCAGCAACACAGCCAGTGCGAACAGCAGCAGGAACCACATCAGGGCGCGCATGGTCAACGGCTCGCTGCAGAAGTTGCTGCAACAGGAGCTGCTGCGGCATCGTTTTCGGCCGCAGCCAGCGCTTGTAGCGTATGGGTGATCGCGGGCGGTTCGCTTTCTCGTATCTGTTGTTGCACTTGCCGCAGTGTGGATTGTGCGGATTGGACGGCCGTGGACTTTGTGTCGAAATACCGGTCAATTAAAGTGCCTGCAGCATCCATGTCTGTACGGGCGGCATCAGATTGTCGCGCCAGCAAGGCCGTGCGTGCGTTGAGCAGCCGCAGCCGCAGATGTTCACGCACATAAATTGCCTGTTCTGGGGCAATCAGCGCCGCATCGGTGCTGGCGATGGTGCGTACCCGCACCAGTTGCATGAGGCTTTCCTTTGCATGCTGCCACAGCCGCAGCCAGCGGGACTGGGGTGCAACCACCACCGGGCGGGCAGGCGCATCGGCATAGAGCGCAGGAGTGCTCGTGCCCAGCAAGGGCAATGCATCCAGGCGTTGCAGTACGATTTCCAGCATGTTGGCCAGTTGGGTGGTGTCCATGAACCGGGCTGTCTTCATGCGCGCCAGATCTTGCGCTACGGCGCGATGGATGGCTGCCAGTCTGGGATGTTGCTGCACCGCTAAACGCTTCTCCGCCTCTGTCAGTGCAAGCAGCAAAGGTTGGGGGCTGCCGGAAAATCCTGCCTGCATCTGCGCGGCCTGCAGGGTTGCGCGCAAATCCGCAAGCAGCACATCCTGCTGTGAATGGGTCAGGTTTTCCAGTATCGCATTGGTACGGGAGCGCTGGGCATCAAACTCGGCCAGTTTTTCTTCTAGCAGACCGGCGCGGGCGCGGGCCTGTTCGCCCTGTTGCGTTGCTGTTTGCAGCTGCAGTGTCAGATCGCGCGTCTGTGTGCCTAGCAGCGCCAGGTTTTGCGCCAGCTGCTCGCGCATTTGACTTTGGCTGCGCCACAGCAGCAGGACGGCCACCAATGCCGCGATTGCGATGGCCCAGCCCAGTACGAGACCGGTGCGTGCGCCTGCCGAAAGCCGTGTGGACCGCCCGGCGGAGACTGTTTCTCCGTCCAGCGGGACGCTGCCACTGCCTTCAGGCAACGCCTGTGCAGACGGGCTGGCGCCGGCAGCGTCGAGAGAGCGGTCTTCGGGCCAAGTACTCATGGACAGGATTGTAACGATTGCACCACATCGTCAAGTGTCGGGCGGCACGTAACAACCTGTCTGAATCCAAGCCTGTGCGCTAGCCCGGCAATGCGTGGATGTGTGGCAAGAGCCACGGCAGATGCCCAGGGCGCACCGGGAAGCAAAACAGCGAGGTTGCGCAAGGCTAGACTGCTACTGAAAAGCCAGACTGCCGGAGTGCCCACCAGGCTGTGCGCCATCCGCGTTTGTTCACCGTTCCATGCAGGGAGTTGGCGCCGGTAGGCTGCCACGCTTTCAAGTCCGACCCCGGCGTGACGGATGGCAGCGCCCAGCCAGTCCCGACCGGTTCCGCTGGCTAGGGACTCAGCGGCTATATCTGATGGTATGAACGTAGCCGGCCGGTCTGTTCCACGCACCCGCAGGATTTTCTTGCCGTTGCGCAGGCAATGCGCCAACTGGGGCTGCACCAGTGGCCACAGGGCTTCCGACTCAAACTGGGCGGCGCAGTCATCCGGGCTGTCGATGCATTGCGGAGCCACTCCTGCCTGCAGCAAGGCATGGCGCGTGCCGGGGCCCACCGCCCAGGCGCGCAGCCCCTTTTTCTGCCATGTCGCAGTGGCAGCCGGGATGGCCGAAAAAAAGGACTCGGCCGCCACGGGGCTCACGAAAACTGCAGCATAAAACTGCGAAAGTTCCTGCCAGCAGAGCTTCAGGCGCAACTGCAGCAGCGGATCTGTTTCCGGCTCGATGGCGATCAGTGGCAGTGCATGACAGGTTCTGGTGACGTTTAGATGCAGTTGCAAGGACTTGCACCATTGCCGGGCCTGCGTTGCTGGCCGGGTAATGATGACCGGAAGCGGCATGGTGGCAACTCCCTTAACCCGCAACAACTGCGCCCTGCTGGATCAGCCGCTGCGCCACGGTCATTCCGATCTGCTCGGCTTCTGCGATGCTGGTGCAGATGGCCTGGCACTGCGCGCGAAGAAGGCTTCCGTCGGCCGCGCCCCATGCCGCCTGCAGGAGCAGCTCATCCACGCCCGAAAACAGGGCGTGCGCCGCTAGCGGCACCGTGCAGCTTCCCCCAAGCGCCCGGCTGACGGCACGCTCTGCGGCTACCTGTAGCCAGGAGGGCTGGTGCGCCAGCGGAGCCAGCACGGGCAGCAAGTCCGTGCGGTCGGTCCGGATTTCGATGGTCAGCGCCCCTTGGGCTGCGGCCGGCAATAGGGTGTTGGGTTCCAGATATTGCTGGATGCGACCCTCAAGTCCCAGGCGTTTGAGTCCGGCGGCTGCAAGCACAATGGCGTCAAAACCCCCTTCGTCTAGATTGCGCAAACGGGTATCCACGTTGCCGCGCAATGGCGCGGTCTGCAAATCGGGGCGCAGGGCGTGCAATTGGGTCACGCGTCGCAGACTGGATGTGCCAATCAGGCAGCCGGGTGGAGCCTCTTGCACCGACGCATGGTTAATGGATACCCAGGCGTCGCGTGGATCTTCACGTTCCAGTACACAGGCCAGCATAAAGCCCTCAGGGAGAGTCATGGGCACATCCTTGAGGGAGTGCACCGCCATGTCGGCGAGTCCTTCCTGCAAGGCGTGTTCGATTTCCTTGATAAACAGACCCTTGCCACCGGTTTCACTCAGAGGGCGGTCCAGAATCCGGTCTCCCTCGGTTGTCAAGCCCAGGATTTGTATCTGATGCCCTTGGCGTTGCAGCAAGGTTTGAATGTGGCGTGCTTGCCACAGGGCCAAGCGGCTTTGCCGGGTGGCGATCGTGAGGTTGCGGGGGGTGGAAAGGATGGGTTCTGGCATGGGGCGATAGGGTGGACGGCCGTGATGCTAGCATGCCCAGTTGGCTCTGGGCGCGGGCCGCCAGTTATGCCGCACACCGGGAAGTTGCTGTTTCTGGTATGCACTCGGAGTCGTGTGAACGAGCCAGGTTGATCCTGGCTTTCTGATAAAAATGAGCAGAGGACCTTGATTCGTTCGAAAATATGAGTCATAATTACAGCTTCACTCCGTTTTGGGGTGATGTTTTCTGCCCAAACATGGGTCGCAAATGGTTTGCGATTGCATGACGGGCCCAAGACTGGTTTGCAGCGCTTTTGGCGTTTGTGGATTCAAGTTGGGAAATAACAAATGATCCAAACAGAGTCTCGTCTAGAGGTTGCCGACAATACGGGTGCCAAATCCGTGTTGTGCATCAAGGTGCTTGGTGGCTCCAAGCGCCGTTATGCGAGTGTTGGCGACATCATCAAGGTTAGCGTGAAAGAGGCTGCTCCGCGCGGCCGTGTCAAGAAGGGCGAAATCTACAGTGCTGTCGTGGTGCGCACTGCCAAGGGTATTCGCCGTGGTGATGGTTCGCTCATCAAGTTTGATGGCAACGCTGCCGTTTTGCTCAAGACCAAGCTCGAGCCGATTGGCACGCGCATCTTTGGCCCGGTTACGCGCGAATTGCGTACTGAGCGCTTCATGAAGATCGTGTCGCTCGCGCCCGAAGTGCTGTAAGGAGTGCCGACATGAACAAGATCCGCAAGGGCGACCAGGTGATTGTCATCGCCGGGCGCGACAAGGGTAAGCGCGGCGCGGTCGCGCAGCGCAAGTGTGACTCTTATCTGGTGGTTGAGGGTGTGAACGTGGTCAAGAAGCACGTCAAGCCCAACCCCATGGCGGGAGTGGAGGGTGGTATCGTGGAAAAAAACATGCCCATCCATCAGTCGAATGTGGCCATTTATAACGCGGCTACCGGCAAGGCTGACCGTGTCGGCATCAAGACCCTGGAGGATGGCAAGCGTGTGCGTGTCTACAAATCCAGTGGCACAGAAATCAAGGTGGCATGACCATGGCGCGTTTGCAACAACATTACCGTGAAAAAGTCGCTCCCGCGCTGATTGAGCAGTTCGGGTACAAGTCGCCGATGCAGGTGCCGCGACTCACTAAGATCACCCTCAATATGGGGGTTGGCGAAGCCATTGCTGATAAAAAAGTGATGGACAACGCCGTGGCCGATCTGACTAAGATTGCTGGTCAGAAGCCGGTGGTTACCAAGGCTAAGAAGGCTATCGCTGGTTTCAAACTGCGTGAAGGCCAGCCGCTGGGTTGTATGGTCACCCTGCGTGGCACGCAAATGTATGAATTCCTCGATCGCTTTGTCACTGTTGCGCTGCCGCGTGTGCGTGACTTCCGTGGCATTTCGGGTCGTTCTTTCGATGGGCGTGGCAATTACAACATCGGCGTCAAGGAACAGATCATTTTTCCGGAAATCGAATACGACAAGGTTGATGCGCTGCGTGGCCTGAACATCAGCATTACCACCACGGCCAAGACCGACGAGGAATGCAAGGCCTTGCTCGCTGGCTTCCGTTTCCCCTTCAAGAACTGAGGTGCTCTGTGGCTAAAGTTGCACTTATTCAACGTGAACTCAAGCGCGAACGACTCGTCGCCAAGTTCGCCAAAAAGCATGCCGAGCTCAAGGCCATCGCCAATGATGCCGGCAAAAGCCCGGAAGAGCGTGATGCGGCTCGTTTGGCGCTGCAGAAACTGCCGCGCAATGCGAATCCGACGCGTCAGCGCAATCGCTGCGAACTGACGGGCCGTCCGCGTGGAACATTCCGCCAGTTTGGCCTGGGCCGCGCAAAAATCCGTGAAATTGCCTTCGCTGGTGGCATCCCCGGCGTCACCAAGGGCAGCTGGTAATCGGCAGGAGAAAACAAGATGAGCATGAGTGATCCCATTGCCGATCTGCTGACCCGCATCCGCAATGCCCAACTGGTCAACAAGTCCAGCGTGAGCGTTCCGGCTTCGAAGGTCAAGGCGGCCATTGCCCAGGTTCTCAAGGACGAGGGCTATATCGACGACTTCCGGCTCAAGACCGAAGATGGCAAGTCCGTGCTGGACATTGCCCTCAAGTACTATGCCGGCCGTCCTGTCATCGAGCGCATCGAGCGCGTCAGCCGTCCCGGCCTGCGTATCTACAAGGGCAGCAAGACGTTGCCGCAGGTCATGAACGGCCTGGGAG
>JAGPIR010000235.1 GCA_018054915.1 Allobrachymonas sp. | reverse complement strand
CGCTTTCGGCACATCCAGACGACCGTTTCGGAATGTGAAAGGGGTGCCCTCGATCACATCGACGCCCGTCCATGGGTAATGTGTGTCGCAATCGAAACTAAGGTTCGGCGTTGCTGCAGCCACATGTACCATCGCCGCAAGGGTAATGCCGAGGTGGGAATTGGAATGCATGGAAACACCAAGCCCCAGTGTCTCGCAGGTCTTTGCGAGATGGGTCGAAGCGCGCAATCCGCCCCAATAATGGTGATCTGACAGCACGATCTGTACCGCATTTTTACGGAAGGCGGTGGCGATCTGGTCGAACTCCAGAACGATCATGTTGGTGGCGAGCGGGATTGAGGTTGCGGCCGCCACCTGCGCCATCTGGTCCATGCCGATGACCGGGTCCTCAAGATATTCGAGAATATTTTCAAGCTTGCGGGCAATGTAGATGGCCGTTTCCACTGTCCAGCCGCCATTCGGATCAATCCTCAGGGGGTGATGGGGAAAGGCTTGCCGCAGCTTCAGCATCGTCTCGATCTCGAGATCGGGATGCAGCACGCCGCCCTTCAGTTTCAGCGATTGAAAACCGTAGGCGTCGACCATTTTCCGGGCTTCGCCGACCATCTGGTCAGGCGTCAGAACCTCTCCCCATTCATCCGCCGCTTCGCCGATATGGCCTGCAAATTTGAAAAACAGATAGGCGCTGAAAGGTACGCTTGTGCGAACCGCCCCGCCAAGCAGGTCTGAAACTGGCCGCCCAAGCAGCTTGCCCTGAATGTCGAGGCAGGGGACTTCGAAGGCCGAGGCAACCACATCCGTCAGCTTGTGATCGGCGACAGCCGATTTGGCATTGATGCCACCGCCGCCCGGCAAAGCCGTAATGATACGCGATTTCAGTTCGTGAAGATGAAACGGGTCCAGTCCGATGAGGGCTGGTGCAGCGCGACGCAACCCGTCCAGCGCCTTGATGCTTCCGTAACTTTCCCCAAGCCCGGTCGTGCCGTCGTCGCATATGACTTCGATGATGGTGCGCAGCGCATGGGGCTGATGGACACCCTTGCAATTCAGCAATGGCCGGTCGGGAATGGCGACCGGAGTGAGGTGGATTTCGGCTATGCGCATATCAAGAAACTCCTTGTCGCCACCAGTGGCGCGCAGCCTTCAGCGCGTCTTCCAGTGGTGGCAGTTGGGGGTGCCAGTGGCGTTCCCATTCGAGGCTGAGGGAGACTTTCCGTTCGTCCGACTGGAGCAACGAAAGCAGTTCCGCGATGGGAAAGTTGCCCTGGCCGGGCAGGACGTAGCGCCGTTTTCCGTCTTTATCTGTCGTGCTATCCTTGACGTGCAGATGGACGGTGTTTTTAGCGATGTGGCGCCAAAGGGTTTTGAGATCGGTGCCTTTGGCCCATGTATGATGGGTATCCCACAATATCCGGGCCGTCGGTACGTGTTCCAGAAAAGCGAGCAACTGATCGAAATCGGCCAGCGCATCGTGGGTTTCGATCATAAGCTCGACATTCAGCCCGCGTGATTGCCGCAGACCCTGCCACTTGTCCAGCAGCGTCGCTGCGCGATCCAACTCCTCCGCCTCAATTTTTTTGCCACCATCGAATATTCGCAGATAAGCGATGTTAGCGGCTTCTGCCCAGATAATGAAGGGGTCGAGCTCGGAGAGACTGCTGCTGCCGAACAGCCGCATGGATGTATTGAGAGCGGCAATTCTGATGTTGCGTTCGGTCAGAAAAGTGGCAAATCGGGCAGGGGTGCCGAACTCGGCAACGAGCGCGGAGATCAGGTCTATGGTGCCGGATAGTGCGCGCAATTCCACGCTTCTTATGCCATGGCGCTGCGCCAGATCGGCCGTCTCATGCAGGCTGAGGTCGGAGCAGCCGAGGGTCGAAAAGCAATAGTCGGAACCGCTCATGCCATACGCTCCATATCCTGCTTATAGACCGGGTGGAGTGGCGCAAGCCCCGCCACGAAGCGTTCAATCTCGGTAATGGCCAGATCGGAAAGTGCGCGCAATTCGTTGCCCAGCGCCCCGGCTATATGAGGGGTGAGCACGACATTGGGCAGATCGTAAAATGGGCTGTCCGTTGGCAAGGGTTCGGGTTCGGGCGTGTCGATCAGGATGCGCAGCCGTCCGGAAAGCGCCTCGGCCAGCAATGCCTCGTGATCCACCAGCCAACCCCGCGCGGTATTAATGAAGATGGCATGATCGGCCATCAGCGCCAGTTCACGGGCGCCGATCATATGGCGCGTTTCCGGCAGGATCGGTGCGTGCAGCGAGACCACATCGGAGCAGGCGAGAAGTTCATCCAGCTCCGTTTTCCTCGCGCCGAGGGAGGCTGCCTCTTCCGCCGAAAGAAAGGGATCGTAAACGGCAATCTCAAATTTGCTGCGCGCCAGCATCTCCATCACCAGCCGCCCGATGCGTGAGGCGCCGACAATGCCAACCTTGCGGGCATGATTGCCGAGATGCGGCAGGCTTCTGCCACGCCGGCTGCCAAAAACGCCGGTGCCGCGCTCCGCCCTGTGTTCATCCCGCAACCGAAAGACATCCTTGCCGCACATGATGATCGCCGCATAGGTGAATTCGGCAACCGGCACGGCCATGGCTGAAGCTGCTGTCGTGACGAGAATATCGGACGTTTCCCAGAATTCTGCGGGCGCAACCATCCGCACCGATGATGCCGCATAGGCCAGCATCTTCAGCCG
>JAGPIR010000234.1 GCA_018054915.1 Allobrachymonas sp. | reverse complement strand
CTTTTGTCGCCGCGCCAGCGGCTGTGGCTGCCCAACAGGCTGGCCGCGCTGGCGTGGCCATCTTCGGGCTGGCCGCTCACATAGCCCACGGGCTTGTTCAGCAGGAAGGTGACCTGCTGCTCCTGCAAAGTATAGGCGGCCTTGTCGACATGGATGGCATCCTGTTCCTGCACCCGTTGACCCATTTCCACCGGTTCACCATTGACAAACACCCAGCCTTTGCTGATCCAGTCGTCGGCCTCGCGGCGCGAGCACAGGCCCAGATCGGCCATGCGTTTGTTCAGCCGTATGCCATCAGCCGGAGCAGAAAGGGACGCGGGGGCCGGCCTGTCCTGCCTTTTCACGGATGCTGCGGGTTGGGTCTCGCCACGCCAAACGTTGCGTGGCTGCTGGAGAATATCCGCCGGTGCACGGTCCGTGCGGGTCTGGCCCGCTCCCGTTTTTTTTCGGACCGCCAACGCGCCGGTCTGCCTGGGCGCCGGTTTCTTTTCAGCGCCCGACCCGGCCAGCCGCAGGGTGCGGCGTGCAGGGCTTTTGTCTGAATCGTCTTTGCTCATGCCTCATCCCGTGCCCGCCGGCTGGCCCTTGAAGCCGCGTCGTAGGCATCCACAATGCGCGCCACCAACGGATGGCGCACCACATCGGCACTGGTGAACCGCACATGGGCAATGCCGGGGACACGCTTCAAAATGCGTTCGGCCTCCACCAAGCCACTGGCCTGACCCTTGGGCAAATCGATCTGGCTGATGTCGCCCGTGACGACGGCCTTGCTGCCAAATCCGATGCGCGTGAGGAACATCTTCATCTGTTCGGGCGTGGTGTTCTGGGCTTCGTCGAGAATGATGAAGGCATTGTTGAGGGTGCGCCCGCGCATGAAGGCCAGCGGCGCAATTTCAAGCTGGCTGCGTTCAAACGCTTTTTGCACCTTGTCAAACCCCATGAGTTCATGCAATGCGTCGTATAGCGGGCGCAGATAGGGGTCCACCTTCTGCACCAGATCGCCCGGCAAAAATCCCAGACGTTCACCCGCTTCGACTGCCGGCCGCGTAAGCACAATGCGCTGCACATTGCCGCGCTCCAGGGCATCGACCGCACAGGCCACGGCCAGCCAAGTTTTGCCGGTACCGGCCGGACCGATGCCCAGAGTGATGTCATGGCCGGCAATGGCCTGCAAATACACCCCCTGGTTGGCGCTGCGCGCACGCACATCGGTGCGGCGGGTGAGCAACTGCGCATCCTCGTCAGATGACAAGGCGCTGCCATCGCCCGCCAGCATCAGTTGCACCGTGGCCGGCAACACCGGACGCGCCGCCTGTTCATACAGCGCCTGCAACACTTCCATGGCACGGCTGGCTTTGGCCTTGGGGCCATCAACCTTGAACTGTTCGTGCCGGTGGGCGATTTTCACATCCAGCGCCCGCTCAATGGCGCGCAGGTGCTCGTCCAGCGGGCCACACAGATGAGCCAGGCGGCTGTTGTTGAGCGGGGTGAAGCTATGGCGCAGAATCATGCGGATAATCAAGCCTGTTTATTTCCATTAATCTTATTGAGGATACCGCATGATCGGCAGACTGTCAGGCACGCTGCTTGAAAAATCCCCCCCGCACGTGCTGGTGGACTGCCACGGCGTGGGCTACGAGGTGGACGTGCCCATGAGCACGTTCTACACCCTGCCTGCGGCGGGGCAGCCCATATCACTGCTGACGCATTTTGTGGTGCGAGAAGATGCGCAACTGCTTTATGGCTTTGCCACGGGCGAAGAGCGTTCAGCCTTTCGCCAGTTGCTCAAGATCAGCGGAGTCGGCGCCCGCACGGCGCTGGCCATTCTGTCGGGGCTGAGCGTAGCCGACCTGGCCCAGGCCATAACCCTGCAAGAAAGCACCCGGCTGGTGAAAGTGCCCGGCATCGGCAAAAAAACCGCCGAACGCCTGTTGCTGGAACTCAAGGGCAAGCTTGGCGCCGAACTGCCGTCCGCTGCTGGCAGCGCTGCCCAAAACGACGCCCAGCGTGACATCGAACAGGCCTTACTGGCGCTGGGCTACAGCGAAAAAGAAGCAAATGCCGCGCTCAAGAACCTGCCGGCCGACATTGGCGTAAGCGACGGCATCAAACAGGCACTCAAGGCGCTGGCGAAGTAGCCCGCCTTCAAGGCCGGTTTCCATGGCGCACGCCGCGTCCGCACCTTGTGCACCCTGCAATTAGCAGACTGCGTGGCGCAACATCGGCCCCGTCTCGCCGGTCCGTCAATCCAGATGCGATACATCGCCCCAACCAATCAGGGCCAGGCCACTGGGCGTCCACAACAGCCGGTTGATGGCGCAGTGGGGCAACATCCAGGTGCGCGCGGCCTGCAATTCCTGCCGGGTAGCGGCGCGGTAAAGCACATCCAGCACACCACCGTGGCTGACGATGGCAACTTGCTGGCCTGGGTGGCGAACGGCAATCTCGCTCACAACACGCTCGACGCGATCGCGCAGTGCCAGCAATGACTCCCCGCCACCCGGCGGCTCCCAGTGCGGCGTGCGCGTGCGCCAATGAAAGGCTGCTTCGGGATGCCGCTGCTCGAAGTCGGCAAAAACCTGTCCTTCGATGCTGCCGAAGCAGCGTTCGCGCAGCCCGGCAATGACATGGTGCGGGGCATCGTGCGGGCCGGCAAGCGCTTGCGCCGTGTGCCGGGCGCGCTGCAGATCACTGCTGTACACATGGTGGATGGGAC
>JAGPIR010000233.1 GCA_018054915.1 Allobrachymonas sp. | reverse complement strand
CGCAGCAAGCCGTCAAAATCGGGCGCGCCCATGGCTGCATGTGTGCCACGGCTCATCCACACCGGAATGCGTAAGCGCAAAGCCAGCTGCTGCACACAGCCCGCATGGTCGGCATGTTCATGGGTGATGAATACGGCAGCTAGCCCCCCCGGCTCCACGCCAGCCTGTTGCAGGCGTGCCGTGAGACGGCGCAGGGGCATGCCGCAGTCGATCAGCAGATTGCGGCGGCGCAGGCCATCCCCGGATTCCACCAGGGTGGCGTTGCCCGCACTGCCACTCCCCAAGCTCCTGAAGCGCAGGCTCATTGCCGAATACCTTCGGGCAAAAAACAGCCGCCCGAAACGAATCGGGCGGCTGGTGCAAAACGATTCTGCATCTCGTCTTCAGGTGCGGCGCAGATCCTCGGCCAGCAGCTTGAGAATGCGCGCGCTGTCATCGGCATTGGCCGCCTGCCCTCCTTCGGTGAGCACGCGCACCAATGTGCCCGTGCTCTGGCCTTGCAGGCTGACACGGTAGCGCACAGCCTTGATCTCCGGTGTTTTGCGGAACAGGTTGCTCAGCCAGCCGGTGGACTCTTTCTTCTCGGGGACGAACGGCACATACCGCACGTAATAGGCTGCGGCTGTGCGGTCGCGGTCTTCCACGGTGAAACCGGTGCGGTCGAGCGACAGACCAACGCGGCGCCAAGCGCGATCCATCTCATCGGCCAACATCAGCGTCTGGGTTGTTTCGTTGTACTGCACGGCAGCTTGCGCCTGGTTTTTCGCCGTCTGCCCGGCCGTTTGCGCCTGCTGGACCATGGCGGCGGCCCGCTCCTTGGGCACGCCCAGGGCAACCATCATGCGCCGCAGGAATTCGTCTTCGAGGGCAGGGTCATTGGGGCGCGGCTGCCAGCTGGTGGTGGATTTGTCGCGGGAGGTATACACCTCCTCCATGCCACGCTGGCTGACGAAAATATCGGTTCCACCACCGGCATTCTTTTCCAGCCGTGTGCGATACCGGTCAAGCTGACCGGTGGAATACAGCGAATCCAGCGCCCGCCCCAGAATCTCTCGAATCGGATCCAACGGGATGTTGGCGCGATTCTCGGCCCAGTCGGTTTCCATCACGCCGACCTTGCGATCCTCCACCGCCAGCACAAAGCCACTGTCTTCCCAGAAGGCCTTGATGGGCTCCCACAATTCGACGGGCGAACGCTGCACCACCAGCCAGCGCTGGTTGCCATCGCGCCTGATCTGTACGTCGCCGACCGCGCTGAGCGCCGTTGCCGCGCCCTGGCTGGCCGCTGTTTTTTCACTGGCATAGTCTGTGGCACTGGCGCCGCCTGGTACCGCATAACGCCCGTCACTGCTCAGCCGCATCAGGTCGGGCGGAACTTCCAGCGGATTGCCGCGCCGCGCCGAACGGTAATCAATACCCCCGCCAGACTGTGTGAATGAGGAGCAGGCCGACAGGGACAGGATCAGGCTGGCAAGGGACAGTTTCTGCAGGGTGTTCATAGGGAGTCAGTCGTAAGACAGCAGGGGCGCTGCGGCAGGCGGAAAACCATGTGGCCATCACAGGCCGGTCATCCGATCAATCCGGTTGATTGCAGTGCGCTTTCTACCACAGAATGACAGGATCCGCTCATTGGCGTCAGTGGCAAGCGCAAGTCTCCGCCACACAGGCCCATGCGCTGCATGGCCCACTTCACCGGGATCGGATTGGCCTCAACAAACAGGCTCCTGTGCAACGGCAGCAGCAGCTTCTGGATGCGCATGGCTTCGTCGCGCTGTCCGGCGATTGCGGCCTTGCACAAGGCGTGCATCAGGCGCGGAGCAACGTTGGCAGTGACGCTGACGTTGCCCTGTCCGCCGCACAGCATCAGCGCCACGGCTGTCAGATCGTCACCAGAATAAACGGCAAAACCCTCAGGAACATCGCGAATGAGCCACTGCGCCTTGGCAATGTCGCCAGTAGCCTCTTTGATGCCGATGATTCCTGGTATCTGCGCCAGGCGCAGCACCGTTTCATTGTCCATGCCCGCCACCGTGCGGCCCGGAACGTTATAAAGCACCATCGGCAGATCGCCGACGGTTTCAGCAATTTTCCGGAAGTGCAGATACTGCCCTTCCTGGGTGGGTTTGTTGTAATAGGGAACAACCTGCAACTGGCAGTCTGCACCCACGCTTTTGGCAAACCGTGCAAGATTGATGGCCTCGGCCGTGGAGTTGGCGCCGCAGCCCGCCATGACAGGCACGCGCCCAGCCGCTTGCTCGACTGATACACGGATGATTTCACAATGCTCTTCAACGGTGACGGTGGGCGACTCCCCTGTGGTGCCCACCACGCCGATGCAGCTGGTGCCCTGCTCCACATGCCAGTCAATCAGTTTGCGCAGGCAGGCGTAATCGACCCTGCCATCCGGAAGAAAAGGGGTTACCAAGGCAACAATACTGCCGCTGATTGCTTGCATGTCGGGATCTTTCAGCACATAAGCGCAACCGGTGTGGCCGCTTGACCCGCCGATTGTAAATCGCCCCTGGATCAGGAAAGGCGGGTCACCGGCGTCTTCTGGCAGGGTTTTTCAGGGCTTCGCGTTGCTTCTGCAAGCGATTTTCCCTGATTGCATCCATTTTTTCCATTTCCTTGCGCTTGGTGTACCCGCTGGCATCGGCCCAGACCCACCATGCCGCCGCCAGGGCGAATGGTGTCAGCACGATGAGCCAGCTCCAGCCCCC
>JAGPIR010000232.1 GCA_018054915.1 Allobrachymonas sp. | reverse complement strand
AAATGCATAAAACGGCGTGAAGCCTGACAATAAGGCGGTAGCCGAAAGGGTAACCTTCCGGGTAAAACGACCTTTATGATTGGCCTTGCGCACAATTGGGTTGTCGGTTTGCAGAAAGTTTTGCCCCATGTCCACCATTATCGAAAAATCTGTTGAATATCCCTTGCAGAATGCCAGCGGAAATACCTGCGTGGTCAATGCGTGGGCCAAAGTTCCTCCTTCACTGAGCAACGTAGAACGTCAGGCGCTGTTGCAACGGTGCGCCGAACTGATCAAGGCCCGCGGGGCCGTGCTGGTGGCGCATTACTACGTGGACGGCGATTTGCAGGATCTGGCGCTGGCCACAGGCGGTTGTGTTTCCGATTCGCTGGAAATGGCGCGCTTTGGCCGAGACCACGAAGCGCAGACGCTGATCGTGGCCGGGGTGCGTTTCATGGGAGAAACCGCCAAGATCCTGAGTCCGGAAAAAACCGTGCTCATGCCGGATCTGGATGCCACCTGTTCGCTGGACTTGGGCTGTCCGATTGACGAATTCGACGCATTTTGCGACGCACACCCCGATCGCACGGTGGTTGTGTACGCCAATACCAGCGCGGTAGTGAAGGCGCGCGCCGACTGGATGGTGACCAGCTCGTGCGCGTTGGCCATCGTCAACCACCTGAAAGAACAAGGTGAAAAAATCCTCTGGGCGCCCGACCGGCATCTCGGGCGTTATATCCAGCAACAGACCGGTGCAGACATGCTGTTGTGGCAGGGCGCCTGCGTCGTACACGACGAATTCAAGGGCCTGGAACTGGAATTGCTGCGCAAGGAGTATCCGGATGCCAAGGTGCTGGTGCATCCTGAATCGCCGACCAGCGTGGTGTTGCAGGCCGATGTGGTGGGGTCCACTTCGCAATTGCTCAAGGCCGTGATCGACGGCAAGGAAGGCGCAACCTTCATCGTGGCAACAGACAGCGGCATCATGCACCGCATGCGCCAGCTCGCGCCCGGAAAAACGCTGATTGAAGCGCCCACCGCCGGCAATAGCGCCACCTGCAAAAGCTGCGCGCACTGCCCATGGATGGCCATGAACGTGTTGCAGGGCGTGGCCGATTGCCTGGAAAAGGGCACGGGCGAGGTGCACGTCGATGCCGAAACCGGGCGCAAGGCCGGAAGGTGCATCACCCGCATGCTGGATTTCGTCAAGGCGCACCCTGAGGCGCTGCTTGCCAGGGATGCCGGCCGGCTGGCGGGCATGACGCCGGGGATCGGCGCAGCCTGAACGGCGGTACGCCCCCTTACCAAGGCTACGCTTCTATACCAAGAAAGGCCGTTTGGCCAGCAACAAGACCATGTTTGAGCTTAACGAAACCCTGGAACAGGCCCGCGTTCGTAACATCCGTGATGCGTTGATGGAAGACATTGGCGTGTGCGACTGGACCGGCCAGCTGGTGCCGGTTCCCCATCCGGTGACGGCGCGGGTATTGGTGCGTGAAGACGCAGTGCTCTGCGGCCGCGAGTGGTTTGATGGCAGTATGCAGGGGGTGGACCCGGCGCTGCAGATCGAATGGCATTACGCGGAAGGCGATCGGATGCTGCCCGATACAGCTGTCTGTCATATTCACGGCGAAGCGCGTTCGATCTTGACGGCCGAGCGCTGTGCACTCAATTTTTTGCAACTGCTCAGTGGCACGGCAACCATTACACGCCGCTATGTCGAGGCCGTCGCGGGCGCTTCGCCACGAGCTTGTGCCGTGCTCGATACGCGCAAGACCATTCCCGGCCTGCGTCAGGCGCAGAAATATGCGGTGCGCGTGGGCGGGGGACAGAACCAGCGCCTGGCCTTGTGGCATGGCATTTTGATCAAGGAAAACCATATTGCGGCTGCCGGGGGCATTGCGCAAGCGCTGGAAAATGCCCACGCGCTCAATGCCGGTGTCGACATCCAGATCGAGGTTGAGACACTCGAGCAGTTGCAGCAGGCATTGGCGCATGGTGCTCGCAGCGTGCTGCTGGACAATTTCACACTGGATGCCATGCGTGAAGCCGTTCGCATCACTGCTGGACGTGCATTGCTGGAAGCCTCGGGTGGCGTCAACTTGGAGCAGATACGCAAAATTGCCGCCACTGGGGTGGATCGGATTTCGATCGGCAAGCTGACCAAGGACGTGGTGGCGGTGGATTATTCGCTGCGAATTGTTGCCTGAAGGAGCGCCGGTTTCAGGCAACCGCCTTTGCTTCGCCCGTACCGACCGACGCGCACATGGGTACGCGTCGTCGGGTGCCCGGCATTATTGTTTTTTGGGCAGGTCAACGCGGTAGATTTTTTCCGGGTTGAGTTTGGCGCTCCACGGCAGACCGGAGTTCTGCCAGCCATTGATCACGCGCATGCCCGCTTTGTCACCCTCCTTGGCCGCGCTACCCTGGAAACCGTTGATGACGTAACGGGCGTTCCTGAAACCTTTTCCTTGAAGGAACTCGGCGCTGGGCAGGCCGCGTTCGCTGCCGGATCGGCACATGGTGATCACGGGGGCATCTTTGTCTAGGCCACGCGCTTTGAGGGCAGCCTCAACCTGCATGGCGAAATCCGGGTTTTGGTACATGCGGAAACGGCTGTGCTGGGCATCCCATTGGGTGCGGTCCACCAGCATATAAGGGATATTGGCGTCAACCACATCGGTATTGCCGGTGAACATGATTTCAACCGGATCGCGCACATCGATGAACAGGACTTTGTTGTTGGCCTGTTGTTCGAGCTTGTAA
>JAGPIR010000034.1:7754-10017 GCA_018054915.1 Allobrachymonas sp. | reverse complement strand
ACGTCGGCCCGGCTGTGATCAGCACAGATTGTCCGGCCAGGATTTTGGGAGAAAGATGCGCCGCCACGGCCTCGTAGAGCGCCCAAGGCTCCAGCATGCGCCCGTCGCCCACTTCGCCGCAGGCCTGCTCACCATGGCCCACGCCCAGCACCTGCGCGCCGTCGGCTTGCGCCTGCGCCAGATTGCGCTGGGTGGCCGGATGGTCCCACATTTCACGGTTCATGGCCGGGGCAACCAGCAAGGGCACGCCCTTCGGCCGCGCCAGGCAGGTCAGGCTCACCAGCTCATCGGCGCGCCCCTGCGCCAGCCGCGCAGCAAAATCCGCACTGCACGGCGCCAACAGGATGAGGTCGGTCTCGCGTCCCAGACGGATGTGCGCCATGTTGTCGGGGCTACGGGCATCCCACTGACTGGTAAATACTGCCCGGCCCGATAGCGCCTGCATGGTGACGGGCGTGATGAACTGGCCGGCCGCTTCGGTCATCATCACCTGCACCGTGGCCCCCGCCTTGACGAGCAAACGGCACAACTCGGCCGCTTTGTAGCACGCCACACCTCCGGTCAGGCCCAGCAGGATACGTCTTCCCGTCAACTCCCCGTTTCCGGCCGTGGCAGTAGCGCATGGCATGTTCATCGGCTTGTGCTCCTGGGCGTCCTGCACCTTGTTCAAACAGCAGGGGTCTGCGCCAGGCCGTCAATGGCCAAGGCATACCCTTGAACGCCCCAGCCGCACATCACAGCACGGGCCACAGGCGAAATGTAGGAGTGATGCCGGAACGGCTCACGGGCAAACACGTTGCTGATGTGCAACTCCACCAACGGTACGCCAGTGCCCTTGATCGCGTCATGCAGCGCCACGCTGGTATGGGTATAGGCGCCCGCATTGAGCACCACGCCGGCCAGTTGCCCTGCTGCGTGCAGCCGCCCTGCATGGTGGATGGCGTCGACCAGTTCGCCCTCGTGGTTGCTTTGGCGGAAATCAAGCTGCCAGCCATGGCGCGCGCACGCCTGCAGGCACAGCGCCTGCACATCGGCCAAGGTGGCCTTGCCATACACCGCAGGTTCGCGCGTGCCCAGCAAGTTGAGATTGGGACCGTTGAAAACGCAGACAGTCAGCGAACCTGGAGACGACGGGTTGGAAATCATGACAGCACCTGTTCCTATTAAGCGGATCGCGCCAAATGCAGCCGCGTCTGGCAATCCTACACCGCACAATCCGGTTAATGCAGGACGTTGTCCCGCGATTCGCCCTGACCCTCGATCCGGAAGAAACCCGCGCCCGCCGTGCCCTGCTCCATCTCCCCGGATGTTGCCGCACGCACATCATGAATGGTCAGGTGCAAATCGAGCCCGATGCCCGCCAGCGGATGGTTGCCGTCGAGCACCACATGCTCCGGATAGATGTCGGTGACGATATACAGGGCCTGCTGCGGCATGTCGCTGCTGCAGCCAGCGGGCAAGCCATGTCCATCAAAAACCATGCCCTCTTCCAGTTCTTGCGGAAAGCCGCTGCGCGGCTCGACAAATACCTTGTTCTCGTCGTAGTCGCCAAATGCCTGTTCCGGCTCCAGATGCAGGTGCAAGGCATTTCCGCCGGCATGCTGCAACAAGGCGTCCACAATGCTTTGCAGCAAATCTTCACCACCCACAAAAAATTCCACGGGTTCTTCCAACGTATCGAGCACTTCACCCTGCATGTCCTTGAGCACCCAGGTCAGGGCGACGACGCTGCTGGATGTGATGGGGGTATGGGCAGAAAAGGACATGGGCACAAGAGGGAAGGTTGCACGACCGCCGTCGGCGGAGCCGCCGTATTATCCGTTATCACGCTGCGGCCCCATTGCGTGGGACGCCTGGAGCGCAAGCGGATTGTTCAAATTTGCACAATGGGCCCGGCTGTACGCTCTGCCGCCTGCAGAGTGTTGACCAGCAGCATGGCAATCGTCATAGGGCCGACGCCGCCCGGCACCGGCGTGATGAAACCGGCGACTTCCTTGACCCCGTCAAAGTCGACGTCGCCACACAACCGGCCTTCATCGTTGCGGTTCATGCCCACATCCAGTACCACAGCGCCGGGCTTGACCATGTCTGCCGTCAGCAGGCCGCGGCGCCCCACGGCCGCCACAATGACGTCGGCCTGCAGGGTGTGCTCCTTGAGATTGGAAGTTCGGCTGTGGCAAACGGTGACCGTGGCATCCTGGGCCAGCAGCATCAGCGCCATGGGCTTGCCCACGATGTTGCTGCGGCCAATGACCACGGCATG
>JAGPIR010000034.1:0-7654 GCA_018054915.1 Allobrachymonas sp. | reverse complement strand
CCGAGCGCCACCTTGAGCAGGTCGGCCACCGTATTGGCGCCCAGCTTTTCCATGATGTTGGCGCGATGGGCTTCCACCGTCTTGATGCTGATATTCAAATCATCGGCGATCTGCTTGTTCAGCCTTCCGGCCACGATGCGCTCTAGCACCTGGGCTTCGCGATTGGTCAGCTTGCCCAGCAGAATTTCGCGCGTATTGGCTCGCTGATGACTGACAAAGGCGGCCTGCGCACGTTCCTGCATCTTCTCGACGAGCGCGAACAACTTGTTTTCGTCAAACGGTTTCTGGATGAAATCGAGCGCACCCTTTTTCATGGTTTCCACCGCCATTGGCACATCGCCGTGCGCCGTGATGAACACGATCGGCAACGGCGACTTGCGCTCAATGAGTTTGTCCTGCAGTTCCAGGCCGCTCATGCCATTCATCCGGATATCAACAAAAAGGCAGGCCACTTCCCGCGGATCGTAACGAGTCAGGAATGTTTCGGATGAATCAAAACAACGCACCCGATATCCCTTGCCTTCCAGCAGCCATTGCAACGAATCGCGCACGGCTTCGTCATCATCAACAACGTAGATTGTGATTTTTTCAGGAATAGGATTCATGAAGACGCCTTGGTATGAACGATGAAAATAACCAATCAGTCGTCAGTCTGCAGAGAAGACGGGTTGCAGTGGCAACCAGAAGCTGAAACAGCAGCCGGTGACGTCCTGTCTGTCTCCTGCATTGTAGAGGTTCTCGGCGTGCAGCCGCCCCTGGTGGGACTCGACAATGCTGCGGCACAGATTCAGTCCGATGCCCAACCCCTCGCCCTTGGTGGTGAAAAAGGCTTCGAACAGGTGGCTGAGCACCTCCTCGCTCAGCCCCTTGCCGCGGTCACAGAGTACAAAACGAACCACATCCTTGCCATCAACCTGCGCGCTTTCCACCTCCAGGTGCACTTCGCGCCGCTCAACCGGCATGGCTTCATTGTCAATCGCTTCCGCCGCATTTTTCATCAGGTTGACCAGCACCTGTTCGATCAGGATGCGGTCGGCCATGACTTCGTGAACGTCATGGGCCACACGATGGCTCAGGCGCACCTGGCGGCGGCGCATTTCGATATCTGCAAGGTCCACCGCTTCACCAACGATGTCGCGCACGCTCACCCACGCGTAGCTGGGGGCACTGCGTTTGACGAATTCACGGATGCGCTGAATGATCTGCCCTGCACGCTGCGCCTGTTTGGCAGTTTTTTCCAGCGCCCCCAGCAGTTCATGCGGCTGGATGGCGTTGTTGGCAAGGCGATCCCGCATGCCGCTGCAGTAGTTGTGGATGGCCGTCAGCGGCTGGTTGAGTTCATGGGCCACACTCGACGCCATTTCACCCATGGTCACCAGCCGGCTGGCAGCCTGGGCGCGCAACTCATGCTGGGCGCTACGCTCTTCGGCCATTCTGCGTGCGGTGATGTCGGTGGCGATCACGAGTTGGGCCAGGCGCCCGTCGGTCCATTCCAGATAACGCGAACGCACCTCCACCCAGCGCTGGGTCTGTTCCAGATGGATTTCGATGTTGCCGCCCTGTGGTTTGTTCTCCAGCGCCGTACGGCCAGCTTCTTCCAGCATGTGTACATGGGCCTTTGCATGGTCTTCACCGAACCACTGACGGTAAAGGCGATTGGCAAACAGCAACTCCCCTGCACCCAGCGGCGCCACCGATACGGCGGTATCAATGGCGTCCAGCACGCGCGCAAAGCGATCCTGCGAGGCTGCCAGCTCCCGGCGGACGCGCTTGGGCTCGGTAATGTCGGTCATCGATGACATCCAACCGGTATGCGCGCCGTCGGAGCCTATCAATGGCGACATGTACATGCGCGCATCGAAAACGCTTCCGTCCTTGCGCCGCACGCGCATTTCGTATCCGCCGCGCGGCATTTTGTTACCCAGCGTAAGCCGAAGCATCTGCGTGTTGCGCGCCTGGTCGTCAGGATGCCAGAAGCTGAAAGGCGGCGATTGCCCCACCAGTTCGGCCTCACTCATGCCCGTCATGCGGCAGAAACTGGCATTGACCGATGTGATGCGCCCCTGCAGGTCGAGGGCGCGCATGCCGGTGAGCAGCGAGTTCTCCATGGCCCGGCGGAAATTGGTTTCGGCCTGCAGCACCTGCTGGGCCCGCTGGCGGCGACGCAAATGACGCCAGTTGGCGATCAGCATCCATCCAGTGAAAACGCTCAACGCAAGCACCAGCAGCAACAGCATGCGGTTGCGCAAGACCGCACTTGTACGGTATGCCTGTAACCGCAGCGCCAATTCTTCAACCGGCAACGGCAGCGTATAGGCAGGATCTTGCGGCCACAGCCAGTCCAGACTCCAGCCCCCCCCCGAATCACGCGCAAGGGCGGCATCGGTGAACGTAGTCCTGCTGCCGGTGTCCAGCAACGTGACCGCATAGCGTGGATACACATCGGCAGGAATTCCGTAATACAGCACGGAAGGAAGGCTGTAGCGGGCATACAGGTATTCTTTGGCCGAACCCTGCTGATGGCGCACGGGAACCATCAGGCCCAGGACCGGGTCAGCAAACGGGTCCTGTGTCTGCGCAATGATCCCATACACGGGCTGCATTCCCTGCCTGACACGCGCCAGCAAGGCCGTTTCCGCTGCCGGCAAGACCTGCCCGACGCGCATTCCCGTTGCACTGGACTGCCCCGTGAAAGAAGGATGGACGCCCATCACCTTGCCCCGTGCATCCAGCCAGATCAGATTGCGCAGCTCCGGCAGGTCTTCTCCGGCTTTTTCGGCGATGCTGCCAAAGCGTTTGACTGCATCGCCCGGCTCTGCCAGTTGGCGCGCGGCACGCTCCAGGGCCTCACGCTGCCGCGCCAAGCGAACGCTCAAGTGCTGGTGGGCATATCCACCATCGTGTTCCAGCGTGCGGCGTGCAGCCGTGATTTCCTGCATGCGCAAATACGCCATTGCAAACAGGACTGCCAGCACGAACAACAGCACCGCCAGCAGCGGCCCCAGGCTGGCAAACCGGTCTTGGCGATGCTCCGGCAGGCTATACCACCATCTGCTGAAACTGAAAGGCCGACGGGCCTGTGGAGGCTGATTCACAATTGCAAATGCGATGAATGGGAAATGAAGGATTCCATTTTCCCATTTTCTTTTCTGAGACGCCCACACATGCAGACCTCTTGTTACCCGGCAAATAACACGATCCGATACACTGCAAAAAAATGATCAGGAGGCAACCATGAACAGTCAGGCTTTCGATCGTGAGGCAGAAGATGCACACCGCCTTGCACCGGACGAGGATCCGCAAGAAACGCGTGAATGGATGCAAGCCCTTTCCGCCGTGATCACAACGGCGGGACCCGGCCGGGCGCATTACCTGCTGGAGCAACTGCTGGAACATGCCCGCCAGCACAGCATCGACCGGCCTTTTTCGGCCAACACGGCCTACGTCAACACCCTTGAGCCGGAACAGGAGGCGCACTGCGCTTCCTGCAACATGGAGATCGAAATGCGGCTGCGCGCCTATGCGCGCTGGAACGCCATGATGATGGTGGTGCGCGCCAATCGGCTCAATCCGGCCGATGGCGGCGATCTGGGCGGGCACATCGGCTCCTATGCCTCGGTTGCCAGCATGTTCAGCGCCGGGTTCAACCATTTCTGGCACGCCGAAACACCCGAGCACGGAGGCGATTGCCTCTATATCCAGGGTCACAGCGCGCCAGGCATTTACGCCCGAGCCTTTCTCGAAGGCCGGCTCAGCGAAGAGCAGCTGGACCACTTCCGCCAGGAAACCGGCGGCAAGGGGCTGTCAAGCTATCCGCATCCGATGCTGATGCCCCATTTCTGGCAGTTCCCCACCGTCAGCATGGGGCTCGGCCCGCTCATGGCCATTTACCAGGCGCGCTTCCTCAAATACCTGCACGCGCGCGGCATTGCCGACACGGCCAACCGCAAGGTGTGGGCCTTCTGCGGCGATGGTGAGATGGACGAGATCGAAAGCATGGGCGCCATTGGTATGGCCGCGCGCGAAACACTCGACAACCTGATCTTCGTCATCAACTGCAACCTGCAGCGGCTCGACGGTCCGGTGCGCGGCAACGGCAAGATCATCCAGGAACTAGAGGGAGATTTCCGTGGCAGCGGCTGGAATGTCATCAAGCTCATCTGGGGCAGCAACTGGGACCCGCTGCTGGCGCGCGACACGAGCGGCAAACTGCGCCAGCTCATGATGGAAATGCTCGACGGCGACTACCAGGCCTACAAGGCCAACGACGGCGCTTTCGTGCGCGAGCATTTCTTCAACCGCTACCCCGAAACCGCCGCGCTGGTGGAGCACATGAGCGATGAGGAAGTGTGGGAGCTGCGCCGGGGCGGACACGACGCCCGCAAGGTGTATGCCGCCTTTGACGCGGCCCACCGCCATCGGGGGCAACCCACCGTGGTGCTGGTCAAGACAGTCAAGGGCTACGGCATCGGCAAGGCGGGCGAGGGCAAAAATACGGTGCATCAGCTCAAAAAATTGAGCGACGCCGACATCCGCACGTTCCGCGACCGTTTCAATATTCCGGTGCCCGACAGCGAACTGGAAAAACTGCCCTATTACCGGCCGGCAGCCGACACCCCCGAAATGCAATACCTGCACGCGCGGCGCAAGGCGCTGGGCGGCTACGTGCCCAGCCGCCGCCCCCGCGCCGACGAAAGCATGGCGGCGCCGCCGCTGGAGGCTTTCCGCGCCCTGCTGGAGCCTACGGCACCAGGGCGCGAGATCAGCACCACGCAGGCTTTCGTGCGCTTCCTCAACCAGTTGCTGCGCGACCCCGTCATGGGCCCGCGCGCCGTGCCCATTCTGGTGGACGAGGCCCGCACCTTCGGCATGGAAGGACTGTTTCGCCAGATCGGCATCTACAACCCCAAGGGCCAGTTGTACACCCCGGTCGACAAGGACCAGGTGATGTACTACAAGGAGGCCAAGGACGGGCAGATCCTGCAGGAAGGCATCAACGAGGCGGGCGGCATGGCCAGCTGGATTGCCGCAGCCACGAGCTACAGCACGTCCAACCGCATCATGGTGCCGTTCTACGTGTTCTACTCGATGTTCGGCTTCCAGCGCGTGGGCGACCTGGCCTGGGCAGCCGGCGACATGCGCGCCCGCGGCTTTTTGCTGGGCGGCACCAGCGGGCGCACCACCCTCAACGGCGAGGGCCTGCAACACCAGGACGGTCACAGTCACATCCTGGCGGGCACCATTCCCAACTGTCTGTCCTACGATCCCGCCTTCGCCCACGAAGTGGCCGTCATTCTGCGGCATGGCCTGCACCGCATGGTGGAAAAGCAGGACGACGTGTTTTACTACCTCACGCTGCTCAACGAAAACTACGCCATGCCCGGCCTGCAGCCAGGAACCGAAGAGCAGATCCTGCAGGGCATGTACCGGTGTCAGGCAGGCGACCCCGGCCTGGCATTGCGGGTGCAGTTGCTGGGCAGCGGCAGCATCCTGCGCGAATGCCTGGCCGCCCAGACCCTGCTGGCCCAGGACTGGGGCATCGGCGCCGACGTCTGGAGTTGCACTAGCTTCAACGAACTGGCGCGCGAAGGACAAGATGTTGCACGCTGGAACCTGTTGCACCCGGCCAGCGAGCCGCGAACAAGTTTTGTGGCCCGCCAACTGCAGGAACACCCCGGCCCGGTCGTGGCGTCCACCGATTACATGAAGGCCTACGCCGAGCAGATCCGTGCGTTCATCCCCAGCGGACGCAGCTACACCGTGCTCGGAACGGACGGCTTCGGGCGCAGCGACTTCCGTAACCGGTTGCGCCAGCATTTTGAAATCGACCGCCATTACATCGTTCTGGCTGCACTCAAGGGATTGGCCGATAACGGCAAGCTGCAAGGCTACAAGGCCGACCAGGCTATTGTCAAATACGGCATCGGCACGGAAAAAACCAACCCGCTGCATGCCTGATCCGGCGCAAAGGAGAAGTCAGCAATGGCAACGATTGAAGTATGCGTGCCCGACATCGGCGATTTCACGGACGTGTCAGTCATTGAAGTGCTGGTCCAGCCCGGCGACACCGTCAGGGCCGAGCAAAGCCTCGTCACCGTGGAAAGCGACAAGGCCAGCATGGAAATTCCCTCCAGCCATGCCGGCGTGGTCAAGGAAATGAAGGTCAAACTGGGCGATACAGTCAGCCAGGGCTCAGTGATTTTGACGCTGGAGGCAGCAGACTCCATGCCATTCGCCCAGCCCGCCACCTCCGCAAGCGCAACGGTGCAACCACCTGCCTCGCCGCCAACTACTCTCGCCCCGGCGGGAGATTCCGAAGATACGGGTGGCGAAACCGCACAGCACGCTGTCCGGCCTCCCTCTGCAGACGGAAAAGAAGGGCAGATCGGGCCTGAATCGGCGGCCCCATGGGCAGATGCACCCGCACCGGCTGCTTCCAGCATTCCTGCTCACAACCCCACCTCTGCCCCGTTGGGCCTTCCCCATGCCAGCCCCAGCGTGCGCAAGTTCGCGCGCGAACTGGGCGTGCCTCTCAATGCAGTCAAAGGCTCCGGCCCCAAAGGCCGCATCACGCAAGAAGACATCCAGACCTTCACCCAGGCCGTGATGGCTGGCGCCACCCAGACCACAGCGCAAGCCGCCAATGCGCCCGTTGCAGGCATATCTGGTACCGGGCTGGATTTGTTGCCATGGCCGAAAGTTGATTTCGCCAAATTCGGCGCAATCGAAACCAAGCCCTTGTCACGCATCAAGAAGATTTCGGCACAAAATCTGGCGCGCAACTGGGTAATGATTCCAGCTGTGACGTACCACGAAGATGCCGACATCACCGATCTGGAAGCGCTACGTGTGCAGCTGAACAAGGAAAACGAAAAATCAGGCATCAAGGTCACCATGCTGGCGTTCCTGATCAAAGCGTGCGTCAAGGCATTGCAGAAATTCCCGGAATTCAACGCGTCCCTTGATGGCGACAATCTGGTGTTGAAGAAGTACTTCCATATTGCTTTTGCAGCGGATACGCCCAATGGCCTTGTGGTGCCGGTGGTCAAAAATGCCGATCAGAAGCCGGTGTACGAAATCGCCCAGGAAACCAGCGAACTCGCGAGGAAAGCACGCGATGGCAAACTGGGGCCCACCGACATGCAGGGCGCCTGCTTCACCATCAGCAGCCTGGGCGGCATCGGTGGCACCTCCTTTTCACCCATCGTGAATGCGCCTGAAGTGGCCATTCTGGGCGTCAACAAAAACGTCATGAAGCCAATGTGGGATGGCCAGCAGTTCGCGCCACGCCTGATCCTGCCGCTGTCACTGACAGCCGACCACCGCGTGATCGACGGCGCGCAGGCCACGCGCTTCAATGTCTATCTGGCGCAGTTGCTGGCCGATTTCCGCCGCGTACTGCTGTAAGGAGAACGGATGTGATGCGCGAAGTGCAAGTCAAGGTTCCCGATATCGGCGATTTCACGGACGTGTCAGTCATTGAAGTGCTGGTCAAGCCCGGCGACACCGTCAGGGCCGAGCAAAGCCTCGTCACCGTGGAAAGCGACAAGGCCAGCATGGAAATTCCCTCCAGCCATGCCGGCGTGGTCAAGGAGATGAAGATCAAACTGGGTGACACGGTCAGCGAGGGCACGGTCTTGTTGGTGCTGGAGAC
>JAGPIR010000033.1 GCA_018054915.1 Allobrachymonas sp. | reverse complement strand
GGACCGCTACCCCCACTTCTGGATGCGCTCTAACACACACCAAACCAATACGCCCAGAAAATAAAAACGGGCTAGCCCCTGTGAGGGCTAACCCGTTGATATATGTAATGGTCGGCGTGGCGGGATTCGAACTCGCGACCCCTTGCACCCCATGCAAGTGCGCTACCAGGCTGCGCTACACGCCGAAAGGTGAGATTATAGATGCTTATGGCATCAAGGGGCAGATTCAATCAAAAATCAGGGCGATTTTTTGGCTACCCCAGACACAAAAAATTCCACACCGCCATTGAAACAAGACACAACCCCCGTGAGATCCGCACCCTGCCCTGGTCAATTCAGAAGTATGCGGATGGCTTCCAACTCCCGACGCAGAGCCGCCCAGTCAATGGAATCGGTTGCTGTTGCGTCAAAAGTCTTGGGCATTTGTCCAAATGTTTCAACGGATGCATCATCAAGCGAACCAGTGACGCTGGAAACCGCAATATCTGGTACGCCATGCCCCTGCTCAGCCATGCGGTTTTTGCTATTTTCAAGCTGAATGCGCGCACCGCTGATGGTAAAGCCCTGCTCGTACAGCAAATCACGAATCCTGCGCACCATGAGCACCTCATGGTGCTGGTAATACCGCCGGTTCCCGCGCCGCTTCATTGGGTTGAGTTGCGTGAACTCCTGCTCCCAGTAACGCAACACATGGGGTTTGACCGCGCACAAGTCGGCCACTTCCCCGATCGTGAAATAACGTTTTGCAGGAATAGGGGGCAGAACAGACGTTTTCATGGAAGGCACAGGCAATGCAGCAATTCTCGATCCGCTCAAATGATTCAGCTTTATCTGCTATTACAACATATCGGGAATGCTTTACATGAAGTCGATGTGCCAACACAGCAAGATCATTCGCGTTCGTCCATGCTTGATTGGAAAACAGGCGCGCTACGTCAAAACCCCTTCCTGAGCGGACTGCGGCCAGCCTGATGCCGGTCGCACAATGGCAGTAGTCCTTTGACCGGCCAATTATCCATCAGTGAACAGCGAAGCAGCAGGGTCTTCTCCCTGTACAACTGCCTTGAGTTTGTGGCTGGCATGAAAGGTCACGACACGACGGGCATCAATGGAAATCAGTTCGCCCGTTCGCGGATTGCGACCGGGACGCGGTGATTTTGAGCGCAATTGGAAATTGCCAAAACCTGATATTTTGACGTCATGCCCCTGCTGCAGTTCCTGCACAATCAAATCGAAGAAGGCATCGACCATGTCCTTGGCTTCGCGTTTGTTCAACCCAATGTTATCAAACAGTTTTTCAGCCAGTTGCGCCTTTGTCAGTGTAGGCGTCAGCAAGGAATCGAATGAAATTTCCATGGATCAATCCTATCAAATCTGCATCCGTTCATCATCAGGCACGCAGGCGCGCACCCGTATCGGCGACCAGCTGCTGCACCACGGCCTGACGGGCAAATTCGATCTGCTCCTCGGTTAGGGCCGCATCCGTGCTGCGCAATTGCAACCGAATGCCTACGCTTTTCTCGCCGGTAGCCAGCCAGGGCGTTTTTTCTGGGTCCCTGAAGTCCGGACGGAACACGTCGAACACGGTAACGTTGTGCAGCAGCGCCTGTGGCATAGCACGCGCAATGGCTGCCATGAGGTCGTCGTGATTCACACTGTCTTTCACGATCACGGCCACGTCGCGCTCAGCAACCTGGAACTTGCTGACCGGGATGAAAGCTGGCAGCGGGCGTTGTAACACGGCATCCCAGTCCAGCTCGAACAGCACGGGCGCCTGTGGCAGGTCATAACCCTGGCGCCAGCGCGGATGCAGTTCGCCCACGTAACCTATGGGCTTACCGCCCAGCAGCACGCGCGCGCAGCGGCCAGGGTGCATCGCAGGGTGCTCAGCAGGTTCGAACGTTGGGAGTTGCGGCGCAAGCAGGGCCTCTACATCGCCTTTCACGTCGTAGAAGTCAACCGTGCTGTCTTTGCAGCCCCATTGCAGCGCGCTGGCTGCACCATAGGCCAAGCCAGCCACGTGCATAGGCTGGTCAAAGCCCTGCACGGTGGTGTCGGAGTTCTGCACCGCAGCGTCGCGGCGAAACACGCGGCCCACCTCGAACACGCGTACGCGGCTGGCCTTGCGGTCGAGGTTGAACTTGAGCGCGTTCAGCAGCGAGCCGACAAGCGACGAACGCATCACGCTCATCTGGCTGGCGATGGGGTTGAGCAGCTTGATGGGGCTAGGGTTGCCAGCCAGTTCATGCTCCCAGCGCTCTTCCACAAAGCTGTAGTTGATGGTTTCCTGATAGCCCAGGCCGGCCAGTTGCCGGCGCACGGCATAGGGGTTGCGCTGGGTTTCGAGGCGCAGTTTAGGGATGATGGGTGCTTGCGGCGGCGTGGTGGGCAGCTTGTGGTAGCCGATCACGCGAATGACCTCTTCAATCAGGTCTTCTTCAATTTGCAGGTCAAAGCGATAGCTGGGCGGAGTGACGGTGATCACGCCCTCGCTGGCGCTGGCGGGCAGGCCCAGCCCTTGCAGTGCTTGCAGGCACTGCAGCTCCGTGACCGGCATGCCGATCACTTTGCTGGCGCGCGCCACGCGCAGCGCCACAGGCCTAGCCTGCGGCATGTTGGGCTGCGCATCGCTGATCGGCCCTGCTGCGCCGCCACAGATTTGCTGCACCAGTTCGCTGATGCGCTCGATCACCTGCACCGTGCACGCTGGATCAACACCGCGCTCAAAGCGGTGCCCGGCATCGGTGCTGAAGTTGTAGCGACGTGAACGACCGGCCACCGCCTTAGGCCACCAGAAGGCGGCCTCCACATAGATGTTTTGCGTGCTGTCGCTCACGGCAGTAGCGTCGCCGCCCATGATGCCGGCGAGCGATTCCACCTCCTTGTCGTCGGCAATCACCCCCACCTGTGCGTCCAGCGCCACGGTGTTGCCGTTGAGCAATTTCAGGGTTTCGCCCGCCTGGCCCCAACGCACGTGCAGATGCGAACCGGCAATCTTGTCGCGGTCAAAAATGTGCGTGGGCTGGCCCAGCTCGAACATCACATAGTTGGAAATATCGACCAGCGCCGACACGCTGCGCTGCCCGCAACGCGCCAGCCGGTCCACCATCCACGCCGGTGTGGCCGCATGGGTGTTGACGCCAGTGATGACGCGGCCACTGAAGCGGCCACACAGATCAGGCGCTTCCACCGTGACCTGCACCTGATCCTGAGCAGTGACGGGCACTTGCGCATCGGAAAGCGGTTGCAACGGCGCGCCCGTGAGCGCCGACACCTCACGCGCAATGCCGTATACGCTCAGGCAATGCGCCAGATTGGGCGTGAGCTTGAGTGTGAACAGGGTGTCATCGAGCTGGAGGTAATCGCGGACGCTCTGGCCAATGGGCGCATCGGCTGGCAATTCCAGCAGGCCACCGTGGTCATCGGACAGCTTGAGTTCTCGCGCCGAGCACAGCATGCCGTGGCTCTCCACCCCGCGCAGCGTGCCCACCTTGATCATGAACGGCTTGCCGTCTTCGCCGGGTGGCAGTTCCGCGCCCACCAGCGCGCACGGCACCTTGATGCCCACCCGCGCATTGGGCGCGCCACAGACGATTTGCAGCAAGCCGTTCGTGCCGGCATCCACTTGGCACACGCGCAAGCGGTCGGCATCCGGGTGCTGCGCGGCCTCCTTGATTTCGGCCACGACGATGCCAGTGAAAGGAGGCGCGACAGGCTGCAGTTCTTCCACCTCCAGCCCGGCCATGGTGAGCGTATCAGCCAGTTGCTGGGTGGTCAGCGGCGGGTTGCAGATGGTGCGGAGCCAGGATTCGGGAAATTGCATGGTGCTTCAATACAGGATTCGGTTCAAGGACAGGGGTGACGGCACGTCAATCAGCGGAACTGGCTCAAGAAACGCACATCTCCGTCAAAAAACAACCGCAGGTCATTCACCCCATAGCGCAGCATGGTCAGGCGGTCTGGTCCCATGCCGAAGGCGAAACCGATGTAGTGCTCGGGGTCCAGCCCCATATTGCGCACCACGTTGGGATGCACCTGTCCGCTGCCAGCCACCTCCAGCCATTTTCCCGCCAGCGGGCCGCTCTGGAATTGGATGTCGATTTCAGCGCTGGGCTCGGTGAACGGAAAAAAACTGGGGCGAAAGCGCAGCACCAGATCGTCGCTTTCAAAAAAGGTGCGACAGAAGTCGGTGAAAACAACCTTCAGATCCTTGAAGCTGATGGCTTCGCCGACCCACAGACCCTCACACTGGTGAAACATAGGCGAATGGGTGGCATCACTGTCCACGCGGTAGGTGCGGCCCGGTGCGATGACGCGAATCTCCGGCATGCGCTCCCCCTTATCCAGCAATCCTTTGTGGCGCTTAACGTGCTGCACCGCATGACGAATTTGCATCGGACTGGTGTGGGTGCGCAGCAGATTAGGGGCGTTTTCGCTGCCACCTTCGACGTAGAAGGTGTCGTGCATGGAGCGTGCTGGGTGATCTTCAGGCGTATTGAGCGCGGTGAAGTTGAACCAGTCACTTTCGATCTCCGGTCCCTGTGCAACCTCAAAACCCATGCTGCCGAAAATGCCTTCAATGCGTTCCAGCGTGCGCGTAACCGGGTGCAAGCCACCCACACCACGTTGACGGCCAGGAAGAGTCACATCAAGCGCCTCTGTCTGCAACTGTGCGCTAAGTTCAGCTTCAGCGAGTTGTTGACGACGTTCTGTCAAGGCCGCCTCAATCGCCTGCTTGGCTTGATTGATAGCGGCGCCGCGGGTTTTCTTTTCCTCCACCGAGAGTTGTGCCATACCCTTCATCCGCTCGGTGATCAGCCCGGACTTTCCCAAAAACCGCGCCTTGGCGTTTTCCAGGTCATTGGGGGTGGCGGACTGCGCAAACTGTGTGCGGGCGGAAGTGACAAGGGTGTCAAGATCGGTCGTCATGGAGTCATCATGCAGTCAAAAACAGAACACGGGAACACAGATGTTTTCGGGCCAATACTGCAGGAATGACAAACCACCATGTGATGGCGGGCTTCTGACACCAACCAACGCCAGCAGCCAAGCCTCCCGTGGTCGGGAGCCTCTGCATCATCCTTGGCACATTCATTTCCTTTGTGTCAAAGTGCCTCTACGTTCTGTTTCTGCGGGTTCAAAACAAAAAAGCCAGCTCCTTGCGGCGGCTGGCTTGTGAAGTACCTTCAGCTAGCAGAAAACAGCCAAACAAAAGGTCTGTATGCTTTCTGCAAAAAGCCGGTCAGGCAGCCAGCTTGGCTTTGACCTGGTTGACGATAGCTGCAAAAGCCACTTCGTCGTGCACGGCGATGTCGGCAAGCACCTTGCGATCCAAACCGATTTGCGCCTTGTTCAGACCATTGATGAACTGGCTGTAGGTCAGGCCATTGGCACGTGCGGCAGCGTTGATACGAGCGATCCACAACTGACGGAATACGCGCTTCTTGGCACGGCGGTCGCGATAGGCATATTGCCCAGCCTTCATCACCGCCTGTTTGGCAATGCGGAAGACGTTGCCGCGGCGGCCGCGGAAACCTTTGGCAAGTGCCAGGATTTTTTTATGACGAGCGTGTGCGGTTACACCACGTTTGACGCGAGGCATGAGTTTTTCTCCTTGTCCGTCGATTGATTACAGGCCAGCAAAAGGCAGCATTTGCGCCATGTGACCGAGGTTGGTCTCATGCACATTGACTGCACCACGCAACTGGCGCTTGTTTTTGGTGGTTTTCTTGGTCAGGATGTGACGTTTAAACGCCTGACCACGCTTGACGGTACCACCGGGACGGACGCGGAAACGCTTTTTCGCGCTGCTCTTGGTTTTCATTTTGGGCATTTGCATGCTCCTTCTTGCTTTGTGCTCGTGAGGCGACCGGCAACCCATGCCGGTTCTTGCTGGCCCCGAGCCACTTGTTTTCAGCACCAGGGCTGAAACTTGCTGCGTGGCCGCCAACGCCGCCACGCCTTTTCTTCATCTCAAGCAGGCCAGACCGGCCATGCAAATCAGTCCTTGCTCGCGACTTCTGCGATTTCCGTTTCTGCCATTTCAGCGGTGCCAGAAGTCTTTTCCTTGCTGCCACCGGCCTTCTTACGCCCGGGAGCCAGCACCATGATCATCTGGCGACCTTCTAGCTTGGGAAACTGCTCCACAACAATGGTTTCACCGAGCTCATCGCGAATGCGCTGCAACAGCGACATGCCGATTTCCTGATGCGTGATCTCACGCCCGCGAAAACGCAGCGTGATTTTACACTTGTCGCCATCTTCCAGGAACCGGTGGATGTTGCGCATTTTTACGTTGTAATCACCGTCGTCGGTGCCAGGACGGAACTTGATTTCCTTAACCTCGATCACCTTCTGCTTGGCCTTGGCTTCGGCAGCCCTTTTCTGTTCCTGGTATTTGAACTTGCCATAGTCCATCAACCGGCAGACGGGCGGACTGGCGGTTGCGGCAATTTCAACCAGATCAACATCCAGGTCTCCGGCCATGCGCAAGGCTTCTTGCAACGGAACAATGCCCAGCGGCTCATTATCGGGCCCTGAAAGCCGTACTTCAGGCGCACTGATTTCCCGGTTCAGACGGTGTTTGCGTTCTTCGCGCTGGCGGCGATCTCGGTATTCGGTAGCGATGGTGCAGTCCTTCTCAAAAAATGTGACAGTCAGATGCAGGCAAAAAAACCATGCCGGTCAGGCGGAAAACACAACAGACTTGCACGCAATATCGTTGCGCACCCTCTGCATGAAGTCTTCCAACGACATGACCCCCAGATCCTGGTTGCCTCTGGCACGTACGGCCACTGTTGCGCTTTCCTTTTCCTTGTCACCAACGACCAGGATATACGGTAGCTTGCGTGTGGCGTGGGAACGTATTTTATAGGTGATTTTGTCATTTGACAGATCGGCCGTTGCCCTAACACCTTGATTCTGCAGCATTTGCGCCACGTTTTGTGCGTAATCGGCCTGGGCGTCGGTAATATTCAGCACGGAAACCTGCTCCGGCGCAAGCCAGGTGGGTAGGGCTCCGGCATATTGTTCAATCAAGATGCCGATGAAACGCTCGAGGCTGCCAACGATGGCGCGGTGCAGCATGACGGGGCGATGCCGCGCGCCATCTTCGCCAGTGAATTCGGCGTCGAGCCGCTCGGGCATATTCGGGTCCACCTGAATGGTGCCGCATTGCCACTCCCGGCCTAGGGCATCTTTCAAGGTGTATTCAATTTTTGGCCCATAAAATGCCCCCTCACCGGGCAAGTAGGTAAACGCACAACCACTGGCACGCAGGCCTTCGGCCAGCGCATTTTCCGCCTTGTCCCAGCTCTCATCCGTGCCAATGCGCTGCTCGGGACGAGTGGAGAGCTTATAGATGATGTCGGTGAAACCAAAATCCTTGTATACCTTCTGCAGCAAGGCGGTGAAGGCGGCCACTTCGTCCTGGATTTGGTCTTCTGTGCAAAAAATATGACCATCGTCCTGTGTGAACGCGCGCACGCGCATGATGCCGTGCAAACCACCCGTAGGCTCGTTGCGATGGCAGGCACCAAATTCACCGTACCGCAGCGGAAGGTCACGGTAACTCTTGACGCCTTGTTTGTAGATCAGGATGTGGCCGGGGCAGTTCATTGGCTTCAAGGCGTAATCACGCTTTTCACTCTCGGTGGTGAACATGTTTTCGCGGTACTTGTCCCAGTGACCGGTTTTTTCCCAAAGGCTTTTGTCCAGAATTTGGGGACCTTTTACTTCCTTGTATCCGTTTTCACGGTACACGCGGCGCATGTACTGTTCCACCTCCTGCCACAGCGTCCAACCCTTGGGGTGCCAAAATACCGTACCAGGTGAATGCTCGTCGATGTGGAACAGATCAAGCGCCTTGCCAAGCTTGCGGTGATCGCGTTTTTCGGCTTCTTCGAGCATGTGCAGGTATTGCTGCAGCTCTTCCTTGCTGGCCCAGGCCGTGCCATAGATGCGCTGCAGCATTTCGTTGCGATGATCCCCGCGCCAATAAGCGCCGGCTACCTTCATCAGCTTGAAATGCTTGAGCTTGCCGGTGGAAGGCACATGCGGGCCGCGACACAGGTCTTCGAAGGTTCCCTCTCGGTACAACGAGACGTCTTCGTTGGAGGGAATGCTAGCGATGATTTCAGCCTTGTAATGCTCGCCCAGTCCCTTGAAATAATCGACGGCTTCGTCGCGCGGCAGCACCCGACGCACCACAGGCTCGTCTTTGACAGCCAGTTCGGACATCTTTTTTTCAATGGCTACCAAGTCCTCGGGGGTGAAAGGCCGCTTGTAACTGAAATCATAATAAAAGCCGTTCTCGATCACCGGACCGATGGTGACCTGGGCGTCGGGAAACAGCTCCTTGACCGCGTAGGCCAGCAGGTGCGCTGTGGAGTGGCGGATCATGTCCAGCCCTTCCGCATCCTTGGCAGTGACGATGGAAATGGTGGCATCGCGCGTAATGGAGTAACCAACGTCCACCAGCTTGTTGCTCTCTTCTGGTTCATTGGCATACCGAACCTTGCCACCCAACGCGGCCTTGGCTAGACCTGAACCGATGCTGGCGGCAACGCCCCCAACAGTCACTACATCCTCTGCAAACGTGCGCCGGGAACCATCTGGAAGGGTGATCTGGATCATGGTTGTCAATCAAAAAACATTTCGGCAAACAAAAAAAGCGCGGAACAGGCCGCGCTTTGCTGACGGAATCGGCCGGGTGTATTACCCATGACGGCCCGCATGCGCGCAGTTCGGCACCTGCCCGATTCGGGCGGTTCCGCGCATGTACGTAGTTCGTAGCATCATAACCAGCGCGCCTCTCCCAATCTTGTTTATATTTTTACAAAGTTTTTATTCTACCTCCAAGCGATCTTGCGCGCGGCATTCCTCATAGATGAACGCTCGGATTGTGGGGTTGACAGAACAGCCTGAAGAAAGGTCTCGTCAGCAACAGGCGTTACACTGGCGGCATTGAACAAGCATACATCTGCATTTCCGGCCATTTGTGGCAGAAGATGTTGCAGGAACGCGCATGGCACATTACGACCCCCCCTTTGAAATCCATGTACATGGAGAGATCTCCCTGCATCCGGAAGTCCGTTTCCAGGATGTACAGGAAGCCCTCAAACCGCTGTGGCAATACGCCGGAGCCAAATCACTAGAAGACGGCGGCACCAGTAGTTACGAGGAAGAACCGGGTATTCAGTACGACCAGCGCCAGAACCTGCTGCGAATCTGCTGGACTGTTCGTGGCAAAGAGGATTTCCGCCAGAATATCGACGATATGTGCATGAATCTGAACGAGCTGGCCAGCACCGGTGCCGCCATTGAGGTGACGTTCTACGATGCCGAATTCGATGACGACGAGGGCGACGACCGCGAAGAAGAATCGCGCGACGACTTTATGGTGGTATTTGTCGGCCCCACTCCGGCAGCCATCATGCAGGTGCAGCGCGATTTGCTGGTGCACGACGTAACTACAATGATGGAGCGTCATTTTGACGCAGCCGAACTTGATGGCATCGTGCGCGAAATCGACCGCCTGTTCAGCCAGCGCTTCGACGCACTGGTGGAGTCTTTGGAACTCGGCAAGCCCCCCAAGGGAGGCACGCTGGGCGGTAGCGGACATCGTTCTGGTGGCCGTAACAAGCCGCGGCATCTGCACTGAAGGCAGCACTCCCGCGTCTTTCGCCAAAGGCTTGCCCCCACGTTGAGGAGTCGCCTGCTGTCAACCGTATGGGTGGCATTCCTGCCAAAGGTCTGCCAATGGAAAGCCCTCCTGTTCTGACCGTTTATACGTCCTTCATGCTTTCGCTGACTTTTTGCTGTAGCCGTTGCAATACGTGTGGCGCCACGAATTCATTGACGGCGCCGCCCAACAAGGCGATTTCACGCACAAAGCTGCTACTGATGAACTGGAACTGATCGCCCGGAGTAAGAAAAACAGTTTCCACATCGGGTATTAGGCGACGGTTCATACCGGCCAGCTGAAATTCATAATCGAAATCGGTGACGGCGCGCAGACCGCGCACCATGGCCTTGGCGCCACACTGAACCAC